>NZ_JBRAJI010000029.1:0-38107 GCF_052744395.1 Desulfurispora sp.
ACGGCAGTTAAGCTCTCCAGGGCCGATGGTACTGGGGGGTTGACCCCTGGGAGAGCAGGTCGCCGCCGCAATAATTTTCAGAGGCTGTAGCCAGTCCAGGCTGCAGCCTCTCGCTTTTCTGTCGTCCATCACATTACTACAAAAATAAACAATTATTGTGTTATATATGCAGCAGTTTGGGTTTGACCAAGCCGCTGCCAGTAATTTCCAGAATGCCGTAGCTCGGTTTGCCGCTGCGGGGCATACTGATGCTGCCGGGATTGAAGAAGAGAATTTGGTCATATCTTTTGATCGTTTCCAGGTGAGTATGGCCGAAGACTACAGTGTCCACCTGTGTTTCCAGGGCGCGATAATATATCCTCTCCAGGCTGTTTTTAACATGATAGCGATGTCCATGGGTGAGTAAAATTCTCAGCCCGTCTGCCTGGATGATTTCTTCAGCGGGTTCGGAAAGGTGGAAGTCACAGTTTCCCACTACGGCGTGCAGGGGTATTGGTTTAGGCAGCGTTTCTTGCATCCAGGTATTCAGGCGGAGGGCATCGCTGTAATGGTCGCCGGCGTGCAGGACCATACCGGCGTCTGGATCTTTTTGGATGACCTTTTGCATTGCTTCAATGTGTCCGTGTGTATCACTAAAAACATAGATGCGCAAAGTGAATGGGCCTCCCGAGTAAAAAGATTGTTGGGTTAAGGTAAACATTTAAGATAATTGACATTATGAAAAAGGTACAAAAGCGCCAGAATAACCGGCTGGTGGAGCAGGTAAACAGTAAGCGAGTGCCGGCCCAGGAATGATATGGGATCGTGTCCTTGGTATGATCCAGACCAGCGGTGGGGTTGAGCATAGATCAGCTTGCCCAGCGCCAGGCCCAGCAGAAAAACCCCCGACCAGGGAAAGATAGGGTAGTAATCAACCGAGAAAAAGTTTTCGTTGGTCAGACCCAGAGGGGCGAGCAGGTTTCCGGGCATATTGATGCGGGAAAATGCTACGCCGGTGCATATGCTCACAGCGCTCGCCAGCAGCAGTACAGGTAATTGTAAACGGTGCAGCTTAAGCAAGTGTTGCAGCAGCAGACAACTGCCCAGAAATTGTAGAATGCCGAAGATGACATTGGATCCCGGGATGGCTATACCCAGGACAATCCAGATCGCGATACCCCAGAGAATTAACTTGCAGCCGCGATAAAGGCTGGTGGTACTCAAGGTGCTGCTGATTCCGGACAGCAGGATAAAAGAAACGGCAGCTGTTTTTCCGGTGTAGTAAATCAGTCCGGATTGGTAGTCTAAAGGTAGCTTATAAAATTCCGCCAGGTCATAGGCCAGATGAAAGAGGATCATCAGTATAACGGCTATGCCTCTGGCAAAATCAATTTCTCGGATGCGCTGTTTGGTGTTCATAAATATAAAATTTAATTTGTCCGGGTACGGTTATGAAAATTGTTCATCATGATAATTATTAACCAACAATGATTGCTCTGGCAAGAGTGCGGGTTAATAAAATAAAAAACGCCCGGCAGGTCATTGATGCCGGGCGTTAACCTTACCGGTGCTGATCTATTAACGGCTGGCTTTGAGTCCGGCCAGGGCCATCTTGCGTCTGACATAAGCCAGCTGCATTTGCAGGGGTAACTGCATGGGGCAGTTGTCGTCACAGGCCATCAGGCCCATGCAGCCGAAGGCGCCTTCATCACAGCCGATTACCTCAAAGTACTGGGCTGGTGTCCGCTCATCGCGTGGGTCCACCATAAAGCGGGCCACCCGGTTGATGCCGGCGGCGCCCAAAAAGTCCTCCCGGATATTGGCTGTGGCGCAGCCGGCAATACAGCAACCGCACTCAATGCAGCGTTCGGCCTCGTATATTTGCAAAGCTGTTTCGTTGTCCATACGTTCTTCGATAGCCTGTGGATCGAACTGTTTGCTGGTGTGGATCCAGGATTCGGTTTTTAGAGTCATATGCCGGAACCAGGTACCTGTATCCACGGAAAGGTCACCGATCAGCTTGAAAACCGGCAGGGGCAAAAGTGTTATTTGGTCCGGCAGGTCTTTGGTCAGTGTTTTGCAGGCCAGGCGCGGCCGGCCATTGATGATCATGGCGCAGGATCCGCAGATGGCTGCCCGGCAGACAAAGTCGAACATCAGGGAGGGATCCTGTTCTTCCCGGATCTGGTTGAGGGCGACAAAGATGGTCATGCCTACTGTTTCGGTAAGTTTATATTCCTGCATGCGCGGCGGCACGTCGGGGTTTTGGGGATTATATCTGAATATGTTGAAGGTTAGTTGCCTGCTCATAATACCCTCCTTCTGGGTGGCCCAGCTTACTTCTTGACCTGGGTGGATTCGCCATAGCCGCGATCGCCGGGCGGCAGCTCCGTGATTTTCACCGGCTCATATTCCAGCGTGGGCAGGTCATGGCCCGGCTTCCAGTAGGCCAGGGTGCGCTTTAGCCAGTTGACGTCATCCCGGGCCGGGTAATCCTCCCGGTAGTGGCTGCCCCGGCTTTCAGTGCGCTGTAGTGCGCCGTAGGCGATACATAGAGCCAGTTTGAGCATGCCCGGCATGCGCAACGCGGAGGCCAGTTCGGGGTTGGCCCACCTGCCGTCAGACCGGAGGCCGATCTGCAGCGAGCGATGGTAGAGATCTTGCAGTTTGGCCACCGCTTTTTCCAGATCCGGCCCGTTGCGGAATATACCTACATAATCCATCAGGGTTTGTTCCATTTCCCTGCGAATCTGGTAAACATTCTCCCGGCCGTTTTTGCCCTGGATCAGGTTGTTGATGCGCTCCTGCTGCTGCCGGGCAAAGTCCTGTAGCAGGCTGTAATTGTAGTCCAGGGTGGCCCCCAGGGTGTACTGGGCGATCTTTTTACCCACCACCATGCCGCTGACAATGGTCTCGGCCAGTGAGTTGCCGCCCAGACGGTTGAATCCGTGTAAATCCCAGCAGGCCGCCTCGCCCACGGCAAAAAGCCCTTTCAAGCCGTAGGCCGCCCCGTCAATATTGGTGCGCACCCCTCCCATACTGTAGTGCTGGGTGGGGCGGACGGGAATGAGATCCTTTACCGGATCTATGCCGTTGAAGTTGCGGCAGATGTTGGCAATTTCCCGCAGGTTGGTGTTGATATGCTTGGCACCCAGGTGGCGGATGTCCAGCCAGAGGTGCGGTCCGTAAGGGCTGTCCACGCCGTAACCCTTGCGGATGTGCAGCATCATGCGGCGGGCCACCACGTCCCGGGAGGCCAGTTCCTTTTTCACCGGCTCGTAATCCGGCATGAAGCGGTGCAGGTTCTTGTCCAGGAGATAGCCGCCATCACCCCGCGCCCCTTCGGTGATCAGAATCCAGACCGGTACCATGCCCGTGGGGTGGAACTGCACGGCTTCCATATTGCCCAGCGGTACAATGCCGGTTTCCAGGGCGATGAACATGCCGCTGCCCTCGTTAATCACGGCGTTGGTGGAAGCGCCGTACAGGCGGCCGTAACCACCGGTGGCTATTACTGTGGATTTGGCCAGATAAATGCGCAGTTCACCTGTCCGCAGGCAGCGGGCGACCACTCCCAGGCAGGTTGTACCGTCGTGAATCAAGGCAATGGCCTCGGTGCGGTCGTGCACGGTGATCCCCAGTTTGACCACAATGCTGTCCATGGCGTATTGCAGGGTGTGACCCGTGCCGTCGGATGTGTAACAGGTACGCCATTTGGCCGTACCGCCGAAATCCCGGGCGGTGATCAGCCCTTCTTTGTCTTTAGTGTCTTCTATTTCCCTACCGTCGGGCAGCTTTTTCTTGCCAGCCACCACCCGGTTCCAGGGTACGCCCCAGTGGGACATCTGCCTGACGGCAATGGGGGCGTTTTCCACAAACAGGCGGGCTACATCCTGGTCGCAGCCCCAGTCGGAGCCCTTTACCGTATCAACAAAATGTACGTCCGGGTTGTCGCCCTTGCCCATGGCGCAGTTACCCAGCGCTGCCTGCATGCCGCCCTGGGCGGCCGTGCTGTGGGAGCGGCGGGGCGGAATAAGGCTCAAGATAATGCAATCCAGACCGTGGGTGGCCGCTTCAATGGCTGCTCTCTCGCCGGCCAGACCGGCGCCCACAACCAGGACGTCTGTAGTGATAATCTGATAGCTGCTCATAGGGCACCTCCCAGCGAATTGAATACCCACAGGGCCGCCAGGCCCAGCGCCAGGATAATGGCGGTAATCATCTTGGTTACATAACCCAGGGGCTTGCGGGGGAACCAGCCCCACTTGACAAACTGACGGTAGATGCCGAAACCGGCATGATATTCACCCAGGAGCAGCAAGACAAGATAAAACCACCAGAAGGCTTTCATTCTCTCGCTGCTGACATCGGCCTGGATGGGCCAGTTGGTCAGAATGGTAAAAACGTGAATGGCGGCCAGCGCCAGTATGGCTACGCCGGTGATCACTTGAAAGACCCAGATCCAGGTGTCGGTGCCCTGAATCATTTTGGCATGCCGCCAGATAATCTTTTGCTCCTGATAACGGGTGGGGATGCGCCGCCCGGCGGTAAGAATGTGCATGATGGCAATGATAATGACGATGGGTATACCGATATAGGAGAGATAGTAGTCATCCAGACCTTTGGCCAGGGCGTTGTAAACCTCCTCCCCCAGTAAGATGGTGGCCACGAAGATCATGTGCGTCCAGAGAAAGCCTACCAGGCAGAGGCCGCTGAAAAGCTCGACCAGGTCGTAATACAGCTCTGCCCGGGGATTTCTGGTAAGAAGTTTTTGTACGAGCATGGCAATCTCCTTTCTTTATAAATTTGCCGGTGCGTTTACTTAATCTTAGCAATAAATGTGCCATATTTTGTGATTAATTAATGGGCGATTTTCTAATAGCTATAAAGACTGCCCTGGACCAGTGTGGGGGTATGATTCTAAATTTTATAATTTACAGCTCAAAAAAAGCTTTGCACCATGTTAAAAATGCGGCCCGGTGCAGCAGGTGCAAAGCGTTAACATTATTCTAGAAAATAGAATAACGATGCGGGGTGCGGTTACTGCTCGCCGGTCATCAAAGTCAGGTAGATGTTGTTTCCTTCTTTATAACCCCGCACCAGGTTGCAGTGGCGCAGAACGGCGAACTGTTTTTCCAGCTCCGCCGGTGCTATATTGAAATGTTCCTGCAATTGCTGTTTGGTCACACTGCCTTTTTCTTTGATATAATTATAGATATCCTGCTGCAGGGCGGTCAGACCCTGTGTGCCGGTCTGGCGCAGCATCTGCCGGGTGGCCAGCGCGCTGGAAACAGCTGTCGGGTCGCAGGGGCGCGGCGGTTGTACGGCGCTGACATAACAGTCTTCACAGAGCGTTTTGCCGTAATATGTGAAGTGATCATCTCCGGCCGGGATTTCAGACTTGCAGTGTTGACATTGCATGTTCTCGTCCTCCCCATTCTGATTTTTTTTACATTATAACATGACTGTGGTCTGGTTGGCCTTATTTGATTTCTTTTTACACAAGCAGGGACTGGTATTTCTAGACTGATAGGTACAGCAGAGGGGAATTGCTACAAAATGAACAGGGAGGGTGTTGTTGTGCGGACAGTTCAACTTTTGCCGGTGGAACAGGTGCGGATAGTGGTTATTGTAGATAACTATTATGACGGGCTGTTGCCGGGGGGCCAATTTGTGCGGCGGTATGGCTTTGTGCAGGGAGGGGGGGAGGTGACCGGTCTTCCCCAGCCCCTCAAGGCGGAGCACGGCTTTGCCTGCTATGTGGAGGTGGCCGGTGCAGCGATCGGCCGGCAGGCTCTGCTATACGATTTTGGGCTGACCCAGGCGGTTTACTGGCACAATGTGCAGGCCCTGGGCATAGATCCGTTTGCCGTTGATGCCCTGGTGCTCAGTCACGGCCATTTTGATCATTATGGCGGCCTGTACCGTCTGGTGGAACTCCAGGAGGCGGCTGGCCGGAAGTTGCCATTGTATCTTGGATGTGATACCTTTAAAAGACGGTACATTAACTTGCCCGGCCGCCTGGTGGATCTGGGGAAACTGGAAGCAGAGCGGCTGCAAAACGGTGGGGTGGAACCGGTGGAGCTGGCCCAAAGCCGGGAGATTCTGCCGGGCATTGCTGTAATCGCTGCTGTACCGCGGGTGACCGCCTTTGAAACCGGTTCTCCCCTGCTGGGGGTGGAGAGCGACAGCGGCATAGCCCAGGATGATTTTCCGGGTGAGCTGTCACTAGCCTTTCATGTGCAGGGTCGAGGACTGGTGATCCTCAGCGCCTGTGCTCATGCCGGGATTGCCAATATCATTTTGCACGCGCAAGAGACGTTTGGCATTAAAGAAGTCTGCGCGGTGCTGGGAGGATGGCACCTGTCGGGAGCCCCCGAGGCCAGGATCAAACAGACGGCGGACTTTCTGGCCGGGCTGAACCCGCGTCTACTGGTGCCCATGCACTGCAGTGGTTTTACCGCTCTATCGCTGGTGGCCCGGCAGTTTGGTGAGGTTATGGCGCTGTATTCTACAGGTACGGAGTACGTTATTTCCTGATGAAAGACCTGTTTGCAGAAATTCTGGTGGATGTAAGAGGTCTGCCCGGTTCGCTGCATTATCTGGTGCCGGTGAGTCTGGCCGGCAAGGTACAGGTGGGCTGCCGGGTGCAGGTGCCTTTGCAGAACCGGCGTGTGGTGGGGTATGTGGTTTCCCTGTCCGGTGGCGCTCCCGAGCCGGGGGTACAGTACCGGGAAATCGCTGCCCTGTTGGATGAGGAACCGCTTTTCAGTCCAGGGCAGTGGGAACTGGCCCGCTGGATGGCCCGGCACTATCTTTGTTCCGAAGTTGCCGCTCTGCAAACCGTGATTGGCCCGGTGCTGCACGGCAGCCCGGGGCGGGTGAAAAAAATCTATCCCGTGCTCGGCCCGCAGGGCGAGCCCGACCTGCGACGGCAGCCCGGCCAGCAAAAGGTCTGGCAGGTGATCTGCCGGCATCCGGGGATGACCCGCAGAGAACTGGCGGCTGCCGCCGGTGTCTCCGAGTCCCTAATCACCACCATGCTGACCAGGGGTCTGCTGTGCTACATGCTGGAGCACAAAACACCGCCGAGCTGTACTCCGGTTGGCCGTGCGGGCGGGCGGGAGCTCAGCCTGAGTAACTGGCAGCAGCTGGCCTTGCTGGAAATAGAAAAACAACTGCAGCAGGGCAGACCGGGAGTGTTTTTGCTGCATGGCGTGACGGGGAGCGGCAAAACCGAGGTTTATCTGCGGGCTATTGAGCAGGTGCTGGCGGCGGGGCGGCAGGCTATTGTGCTGGTACCGGAAATTTCGCTGACGCCGCAAATGGTATCCCGCTTTCAGGCCCGTTTCGGGGACAGGGTGGCGGTACTGCACAGCAAAATGTCCGAAACCAGCCGCTACGATGAGTGGCAGCGGATTCGCTGCGGAGCGGCATCCGTGGCTTTGGGGGTGCGTTCGGCCATCTTTGCCCCGCTGAACAATATTGGCATCATCGTGCTGGACGAGGAGCATGAAACCTCCTACAAGCAGGAGGAATCCCCCCGTTATCATGCCCGCGATGTGGCCATGCAGATTGCCGCCCGGCACAATGCGCTGGTGGTGCTGGGCAGTGCCACCCCGTCACTGGAATCTTACAGCCGGGCTCTGCCCGGTGGTCCATACCGCAGGCTGGTACTGCCGCAGCGGGTGACTCCGCACAGCCTGCCCCCGGTGTTTTTAATCGACATGCGCCGTGAATGGCAAAATGGTGCCGGCGGTGTTTTCAGCCGTCGCCTGTTGGAAGCTATCGGTGAGCGCCTGGCCATGCGGGAACAGGTTATCTTGTTCTTAAACCGGCGTGGTTACGCTACCTATGTGGTTTGCCGGGAATGTGGTCTGGTGCTGAAATGCCCTTACTGTGACATTTCCCTCACCTACCACAATAACGGCATCATGCGCTGCCATTATTGCAACTATGCTACTTCGGCGCCGGCGAGCTGTCCGGACTGCCGGAGCAGCCAGGTGGGTTATTACGGTACGGGAACGCAAAAGGTGGAAGAGGAACTGCAGGTTTATTTTCCCGGCGCGGGCATTTTGCGTCTGGATGCCGACAGTACCGCCCGGCGGGGGGCGCACCAGGAAATTTTTCAGGCTTTTAAAGAGCACCGGGCCGATATCCTGATTGGCACTCAGATGGTGGCCAAGGGGCTGGATTTGCCCGGTGTGACCCTGGTGGGTGTGGTTAATGCCGATATTACCCTGCACATGCCTGATTTCCGGGCTGCGGAAAGAACCTTCCAGCTGATCACCCAGGTGGCTGGGCGTGCCGGACGGGGTCAGCAGGGGGGCGAAGTGCTGGTTCAAACATACACTCCCGAACACTATTCCCTGGTTTATGCCGCCCGGCACGACTACGAAGGGTTTTTCCGGTACGAATATGCCCAGCGCCGCTTGCTGTCTTATCCGCCCTTTGTGCGGCTGGGACGGGTGGTTCTAGCGGGCAGCCGCCAGGAAGAGGTGGAGGCGGGGGCGGCTTACTGGGCGGAGCAGTTAAACCGGTTGATTGTTGAACAGCAGCTGCCCGCGGTGCTGCTGGGGCCGGCACCGGCCCCCCTGAACCGGGTAAGGAACCGGTTTCGCTATCACCTGGTGGTGAAGGCGCGGGGGGCAAACGTGGTACGGCAGCTGCTTGCCCGGGCGCGCGATGTGGGCTCGGGCCCGCCATGGAACCGCCTGCTGGTTGCGGTGGATCTGGACCCTCAGAACTTGATGTAAAGCCATAAGGAAGGGGAAATGTATGGCCGTATTCAATGTAGTTACAGAAGGCGATGAGGTGCTGCGGGAGAAAGCGGTGCCGGTGCGCAAAATAACCTCTAGTATTCACAAACTGCTGGATAACATGCGCGACACCATGTACGCTTACAAGGGAGTGGGTCTGGCGGCCCCCCAGATTGGCGTGTCCAAGAGGGTAATTGTGGTGGATGTAGGGGAAGGTCTCTGGGAACTGGTCAACCCGGAAATCATCGCCAGCCAGGGTGAGGAAAAGGGTATGGAAGGATGCCTCAGTATACCCGGTGTGGTGGGCGATGTGATCCGGGCGGCGCGGGTGACCGTTACCGGCTGGAACAGGCAGGGAGAAACCGTTACCGTACAGGCCGAAGGCTTTTTTGCCCGGGCCCTGCAGCATGAAATCGACCACCTCAACGGGGTGCTGTTTACCGACAAGGCGCTAAATATACGCCGGGCCTGAGGCGAAAAAAGCGCAAAAAAATGGGCAAGATATTATTTAAAATGTATAATAAAACATTTTATACAGGATTTTAGAGGACTGGAAGGGGAACTGCATGCGCATTGTATTTATGGGCACGCCGGATTTTGCCTGCCCTTCCCTGGAAGCGCTGGTGCAGGCCGGTCACCGGGTGGTGCTGGTGGTGACCCAGCCCGACCGGCCGCGCGGGCGGGGCCGGAGGCTCAGCCCTCCGCCGGTGAAGGTGCTGGCCGGAGAACTCGGGCTCCCGGTCTGCCAGCCGGAAAAGATTCGGGACCGGTCTTTTGTAGATTACCTGCACGGCTGCATGCCCGATGTGATTGTGGTAGTGGCTTACGGTCGGATTCTTCCGCCGGAGATATTGCACCTGCCGCCGCGGGGTTGTATCAATGTGCATGCCTCGCTTTTGCCTCTCTACCGGGGAGCGGCGCCCATCCACCGGGCGATTATGAACGGGGAGTGTACTACCGGTGTAACCACCATGTTAATGAATGAGGGGCTGGATACAGGGGATATTTTGCTGCAGGAAGCAGAGCCGATTGGGGAAGCGGACAATGTAGCCGATCTGCACGATCGCCTGTCACGCCGGGGCGCCCGGTTGCTGGTCCGGACGCTGGAGGAACTGGCGGCGGGCACCCTGCACCGCATCCCCCAGGACGACAGCCGGGCCACCTATGCGCCGCCATTGCGCAGGGATGATGAGTTGATTGATTGGCAGCGACCAGTGCGTGAAATATTCAACCGGGTACGGGGACTGGACCCGTGGCCGGGAGCCTGTACCATTTGGGAGGGACGCCCGATCAAAATCTGGCGGGTTTCTCTACCCGGTGCGCCGCCAGATCATAAAATCGGGTCGGCTGCCCCGGGTACAGTGCTGGCGGAGCTGGACAGGGGGCTTTTAGTGCAGGGTGGTGATGGCGTGCTGTTGGTGAACGAATTGCAACTGCCGGGAGGCAGACGGCTGAAATGGCCGGAATTCAGCCGGGGGCACAGCATTCCGGCGGGCACAGTACTGGGGACCCCGGAGCAGGGCAGCGGGGGGCGTTGATTTATGCAGGCAATCACGGTAGAATCAGTCGACCGGCATACCCGGAAAAGGCTTTTTCTGGTGCTGCTGGCGGTCAGCCTGCTCCTGACCGGCTTGCTGGCGGTAGGTATCTGGGTGGTCATTTTTCACAGCAGCCAGTCCTTGCTGTATAAAAGTACGGTGGTCATTCTGGTTGCCGGCGTGTTGACCACTGTTGGTGTGGCGGCCAGCGGGCTGCTGGGCATATTTCTCACTTTGCTGCGCTGCCGCCGGGTTACCGTGCTGCAGGGCCCCATGCGCGTGGCTCTTAACTTGTTTTTCCCCCTGGTTTTTGCGGTGGGAAAACTGCTGCAGATTGACCGGGATCTGATTCGCCGTTCCTTTATTGAGGTGAACAACCAGCTGGTGCGGGCCATGCAATTGCATCTACAACCCCGGGAATTGCTGCTGCTGGCGCCCCACTGTTTGCAGCTGGCGGAGTGTCCGCACAAGATCACAGCCGATATGGAGAATTGCCGCCGTTGCGGGCGCTGTCCGGTGAACAGCCTGCTTCAGATCAGGGATGCCTACGGGATTGGAGTGGGTATAGCTACGGGCGGTACACTGGCCCGGGCCCTGGTGAAGAAGTACCGGCCGCGGGCCATCGTGGCTATAGCCTGTGAACGGGATTTGACCAGCGGGATCCAGGACGCCAATCCCATTCCGGTGCTGGGGGTGACCAACCTGCGTCCCCATGGACCGTGTTATAATACAACGATTAATATTGAAAAGGTAAAACAGGCGCTGGAACATTTTCTGGATGGCGCCGCTAACAGGATGTGATGGAAACTTGACCGAACCCTCGGCCCGGCGGCTTTCCGCCCGGGATGCCGCCCTGCAAGTGCTGGTGGATGTGGAGATCAGGCAGGCTTATGCCGGTCTGGCCCTGCATAAAGTTCTGGCAGCGGGTGGTATGAACAAAAAGGACCGAGCTCTGGCCACGCAGCTGGTGTATGGTGTGCTGCGCACCCGCAATGCCCTGGACTGGATGCTGGGTCAATTTGTCTCCCGGCCTCTGGACGAACTGGAGGCGGTGGTGCGCAATGGAATGCGGCTGGCGGTTTATCAGTTGTGTTACCTGGAACGCATTCCCGCTCCGGCGGCGGTTCATGAGGCTGTGGAACAAATGCGCCGTTTCCGGCAGTACGGGGCGGTGAAGTTTGTCAATGCCGTACTGCGGCGCTTTTTGCGTGAAAAGGAGAACATTGTCTGGCCGGCACCCGAGAGCGACCCGGTGCAATATCTGTCTGTCCGGTATTCCCATCCGGTCTGGCTGGTGCGACGCTGGCTGAAGGAATGGGGTCGGGCGGTGACCGAAGAAATGCTCCAGGCCAACAATCAGCCGGCGCCACTGACCTGCCGGGTGAATACACTGCGGATCAGCCGTGAGCAGATCCTGGCCTGGTTTGATGAGCAGGGTCTTAAGGCCCGGGCGGGGTTGCTGGCGCCGGAAGCCGTGCGTTTGGAGGATTTGGACAGCGTGGAGAACCTGCCTCCCTTTCAGTCGGGCTGGCTGACGGTACAGGACGAGAGTTCCATGCTGGCCGCCCACGTCCTGGCCCCCCGGCCGGACGAAAAGGTGTTGGATGTAGCGGCGGCTCCGGGCGGTAAATCCACCCATCTGGCCCAGCTCATGCTCAACCGGGGTGAAGTGGTAGCCTGTGACATCCACCCGCACAAACTGGGGCTGATTGAGGAAAACTGCCGCCGGCTGGGCGCGACCATCGTGCGACCGGTACATATGGATGCCACCGCCCTGCCCGGGGAATGGCGGGATAAGTTTCAACGGGTGCTGGTGGATGCACCCTGCTCGGGACTGGGGGTGCTGGGCCGGCGCCCTGACGCCCGCTGGCGCAAGCAGCCGGAACTAATAACGCAGCTGGCGGAGCTGCAAGCGCGCATTCTGTCTTCGGCCGCCCGGTGTGTACAGCCGGGCGGGGTGCTGGTTTACAGCACCTGTACCCTGACCCGGGAGGAAAACCAGGCGCAGGTGGCAGAATTCCTGGCCCGCCATCCCCATTTTCAGCGGTTGGATCTTTCGGAAGAGCTGCGTTTTTTACCGCGGCAGGTGTTTAATAATGCGGGTGAAATCGAACTCCTGCCCCATATGTTCCAGACCGATGGCTTTTTTATTGCGGCACTGCGCAGAAACGAGGTTGACTAGAAATTGCACGGCGGGAAAAAGATGCTGCTCGATTATCATCCGGAACAGCTCACCGAACTGATGCGGAGCATGGGGCAGCCGGATTACCGGGCCAGACAGCTGGCCGCCTGGCTTTTTCAAAAAATGGCTGCTGGTTTCGAGGAAATGCGAGATTTGCCGTTATCCCTGCGGCGCTCGCTGCAGGAAGTGGCCGTGGTGGGTCAGCCGGTGGTGGTCTACCGGCAGGTTTCATCGCAGCGCGAGGCGGAAAAATTTTTGTTGCAGTATCCGGATGGACAGCGGGTGGAATGTGTGCTGATGACCTACCGTCACGGTCGCTCGCTGTGCGTGTCCACCCAGGCCGGTTGCCGCATGGGCTGCCGGCTGTGCGCTTCCACGCTGGGCGGGCTGGCCCGCAATCTGTCTGCCGGGGAAATTTTCGGCCAGCTGGCCGCCGTGACCCGCGAGAAACAGCTACCGGTAACCCACCTGGTACTGATGGGCAGCGGAGAGCCCCTGGACAATCTGGAGCAGGTGGAAAGATTTTTGCTTTTGGTGACTTCGGAGTTTGGACCGCAGATTAGCTGGCGCCGGATCACAGTCTCCACCTGCGGGCTGGTGCCGGGTATTCTGGCCCTGGCCCGACGGGGCTGGCCGCTTACTCTGGCGGTTTCCCTGCATGCCCCGGACGACCAGCTGCGCAGTCAATTGATGCCTGTGAATAAAAAGTACCCCCTGCCGGAACTGATGGGGGCGTGCCGGGAGTATGTGCGCAGCACGGGCCGGCGGATTACTTTTGAATACACCCTGCTGGCCGGAGTGAACGATACTCCCGCCCATGCGGCAGCTCTGGTGCGCTTGCTGAAAGGGCTGCTCTGCCATGTCAACTTGATTCCCTACAATGAGGTGCCGGAAAGGCCCTTTAAGCGCAGCCGGAGAATGCAGGAATTTTGCCGCAGCCTTAAGCTGGGCGGTGTGCCGGCCACGGTCCGGCGCTCACTGGGCGGAGATATAGATGCTGCCTGCGGCCAGCTGCGCCGCCGCGGCCCCCGGTGATGAGGTGAGCAAGATGGGTTTCTGGACCGGTCTGGAGAGCAATCTGGAGAAATACATAGAGGGTTTTTTTCGCCAGCGCTGGCGTGGCCGGGTTCAGCCGATGGAAATTGCCCGCTGTTTGACCCGGGAAATGCGCAATAACAAGCGGATCAGCGTATCCAGTGTTTATGCCCCCAATCTGTACAGAGTGTACCTGCCGGTCAGTGACTGGCAGGCCATCAGCGGCATTGCGGTTGCTCTGGAAAAAGAACTGGCCGCATACCTGGAAGAAAAGGCCGGGGAAAAAGGTTACGCCATGGTGGCACCGGTCAGGGTGATGCTGGCTCCGGAAGATTTGCCGGCCGGTCAGGTGAGAGTGGAGACCGGCTTCAGCCAGGAGGAACTCCCCCGGGGCGACAGCACCGGTCAGCTGGACTGGGATGATACAAAAGATTACCGGTTCGCCGATACGGCGCCGCTGGCGACCGTGCGGCGACCGGCTTATCTGCTGGCGGTTGTCTCCGGGGAGGCGCCCGGGGAATGCTGGCCTCTTTATCCGCCGCGGATGGTGCTGGGAAGGCGGGCTGGTTGTGATATTGTCCTGAAAGATGCAGGAGTTTCCCGGCGCCATGCTGTACTGGAATGGCGGGATGAGGCATGGATTGTGCAGGATGCGGGCAGCACCAACGGTACGCTGGTAAACGGCCGGCCGGTTCAGGAGGCGGTTTTGCATCCGGGCGACATCATCACTATCGGGCAAACCGTGCTGGAACTGCGCCATGCGGAAGACGGGGGTAGGTAGGATGTTGCTGGGTCTGCTGATAAACCTGTTGCGGCTGGTGCTGGTGGGCTTGCTCTATTTTTTTATTTTCAGGCTGGTTGTTGCCATGTGGCAGCAATCCGGGGAAAAATGAGGTGGGGTTATGATCTGCACCTGGGGACAGGCGACACATACAGGTCTGGTGCGGGGTCACAACGAGGACGCCCTGTTGGTGGAACCGGAACTGGGTCTGTTTGCTGTGGCTGATGGTATGGGTGGCCACCGCGCCGGGGAGGTGGCCAGCCGGTTGGCGGTGGATGTGCTGGCTGCGGTGATGAAAGAGAAGCAAGATGTCATACTGCCCGACAGGCTGTTGCTGGCGGCGGAAACGGCCAACCGGGAGATTTATTCATTGGGAAGGGCCAACCCGCAGCTGTCCGGCATGGGCACCACTCTGACTGCCGCCTGTCTGTACTACCCCCGGCTGTTTTTTGTGCATATTGGTGACAGCCGGCTCTATCTGTGGCGCCGGGGTACGCTGCAGCAGCTCAGCCGGGATCACACACTGGTGCAGGAAATGGTAGACCAGGCGCTGCTAACCCCCCGGCAGGCCGAGCAGCACCCCCGGCGCAATGTGCTGTTGCGGGCGCTGGGTACCGCTGCGCTGGTACAGCTGGATTGCGGCATGTACGAGGTGGGGCGGGGGGATCGCCTGCTCATCTGTTCGGATGGACTGTTCAGTGATCTGGGCCAGCAGGGCCTGAGCGATGTGCTGGCCGCTATCGCCGATCCCCAGCGGGTAGCCGACTGTCTGCTGGAAAGGGCTCTGGCCGCCGGGGGCAGCGACAACATTTCCGTGATTGTGGTGGACATATATGGTCACGGTTAAGAACCGGCGCCGGCAGGAACAGGCGTTGCTCGGGTGGGCAGGGCTTTTCTTGCTGGCAGGCGGCCTGATCCTGTTTTTACTGCACCGGTCGGAAGGTCTGCGCCTGTTACTGGGCGGAACGCTGGCCTGGGGAGGCTTTCTCCTCCTCAGCATGATCTTCAGCCTGACCGGCCGGCGCTTTGACCAGTGCCTGCTGCCGGTTACGGCCATGCTCTGCTTTTGCAGCCTGGTGTTCCTCTATCGCCTGCAGCCTGCCTACGCTTTTCGGCAGCTGGTCTGGCTGGGCGCGGGACAGGTGGCTCTGTTGCTGACGGTGGTGCTGCGCCGCTATTATCGCCAGCTGGCCGATTATATGTATGTGATGGCTCTATTGGGCACGGTATTTTTGTTGTTGCCCATTTTTTTCGGCATCGAACAGGGAGGCAACAAAAGCTGGCTGGATTTTAAATATTTTCAGGTACAGCCATCCGAGTTCGTGAAAATTTTGCTGGTACTCTTTCTGGCGGCCTTTTTGTCGGAAAACCGGTTGGTCAAGTCCAGTGACCGGCAGCGCGGGCGGTCCCGGATGGGAATGGCTGACTTGCGGGACCTGGCTCCCCTGCTGGCCATGTGGGCCGTCTCGCTGCTGTTGTTGGTCTTTCAAAAAGATCTGGGTACGGCGTTAATCTATTATGTCACGTTTCTTTCCATGGTTTATGCAGCCACTTCACGTCTTTTGTATGTTCTGGGGGGTATACTGCTCTTTTTGGCCGGCGGGGTGGTCAGCTACCACTTGTTCGGCCATGTGCAGCAACGGGTGGCCATCTGGCTGCTGGATCTGGACAGCCTGTCCCAGATCAGTGATGTTTTTTATCAAAAGGCTTACCAGGTTCTGCAGGGGTTGTATGCCATGGCGGCCGGTGGCGTGATCGGGGTGGGGCTGGGTGCCGGGCAACCGGGCTACATCCCTTTCGTGCATACCGACTTCATTTTTGCAGCAATAGTTGAAGAAATGGGCCTGGCCGGGGGCCTGGGTATTTTAACTCTGTATCTATGTTATATTTACACCGGCTTTACCATAGCCTTGAGGGCGCGGGACAGCTATTCCTCCCTGCTGGCAACCGGTCTTACGGCGTTGATGGGGTGGCAGTGCCTGATCATTATCGGTGGCGTGAGCAAAGTGCTGCCGCTTACCGGCGTTACCCTGCCTTTTATCAGTTACGGGGGTAGTTCGCTGGTGGCCAATTTTATCATCACCGGCCTGCTGTTAAACATATCCCACGAGGCGGTTGGCCCATGAAAAAAAATATCGAGATTCTGGGTAAATTTCTGCTGCTGCTTTTCAGCGGCATGATGCTTTACCTGGGTTACATCTGTTTGTACCAGGGCCCGCAGTTGCAGGTGGACAGACATAATCCCCGCCTGTATACTGCGGAAAAACCCATCTGGCGGGGTACAATTTTCGACCGCCGCGGCCGGGTGCTGGCCGAGGACAGGATGGTGGGCGGGGTAAAAAGAAGAGTCTATCCGGCCGGGGAGGTTACGGCGCATCCCCTGGGTTATGTCAGCCCCCGCTATGGCCGGAACGGACTGGAGGCGGTTTGGGACAGGTATTTGCTGGCTTTAGACGACCAGGGCCGGTGGCATAATAAATTAGCGGCTTTTCTGGGCCGCCCACAGCGGGGCTATCAGGTATATTCCACCATCGATCTGGATTTGCAGCGGAAAGCGGCACGCTTGTTGGGCCAGCGCCGGGGGGCGGTGGTGGCCATCGACCCTTTAACCGGTCGCATACTGGCCATGGTTTCCAGCCCGTCCTTTGATCCAGTGCACCTGGAGCAGTATTTCCAGCCTGCTACCGGCAGCTCGTCCCAGGCCCGTTTGGTGAACCGGGCTGTGGCCAGCCTGTATCCGCCGGGTTCCACCTTCAAAATTGTCACGGCGGCCGCGGCTCTGCAGAAGCAACCGCAGCTCTGGGGAGAGGAATTTTTCTGCCGGGGCAGTCTGAACGCCGGCGGGTACCTGCTCAAAGAACAGAAAAGCCACGGCCGTCTGGATTTTGCCGGAGCGCTGGCAGTTTCCTGCAATGTGGTCTGGGCCCGGCTGGGTATGCAGACCGGTTATGCGGACCTGAAACGTACGGCGGTAGCTCTGGGCTGGCAGGAATTCAACTACCGGACTCCCCTGGCGGAGAGGCTGGTCCAGTTGCCCGACCTGAGCTACCTGCCGGGCGTATTACCGGAAAAAGTGGATGCTGCGGAGCTGGCCGCCAGTTCCATCGGGCAGGGACGCGTGCTGGCCAGTCCACTGCAGATGGCGGTGCTGGCCGGGGTTGTTGCTGCCCGGGGCAGACTTTATCAGCCGCATTTTTTGGCTGCTGTGACCGACCAGAAAGGGAAAATAATTGTTCATGAAGAAATTAAAGAGCTGGGCCGGCCGCTGACCGAGGATATTGCCGGCCGGCTGGCGCTGGCTATGCAGCAGGTGGTTCAGTCGGGGACCGGTAAAAAAGCCCGGTTGCCCGGCATGGAAATAGCCGGTAAAACCGGGACGGCCGAAAATGGACAGGGTCTGCCGCACGCCTGGTTTGTAGGTTTTGCACCGGTGCAGCGGCCGCAAATCGCCCTGGCCGTACTGGTGGAAAACGGTGGCGGGGGAGGAGAAGTAGCAGCACCACTGGCAGCACAATTATTCGCCAGTTTTCTGGCCAACGGGGGTGAAGGCAGTTGATCGGGCTGCTGCTGGGCAATAGATACGAGATTCTGGAGCAGCTGGGCGGGGGCGGTATGGCTGTCGTGTACAAGGGTAAAGACACCCTGCTGGACCGTCTGGTGACAATTAAAGTTTTGCGTCCCGCCTATGCCGCCGATGAGCAGTTTCTGGTGCGTTTCCGGCGGGAAGCTCAGGCTGTGGCCAGATTATCCCACCCCAACATTGTATCAATTTATGATGTGGGTTTTGATGGCGGTTATCACTACCTGGTAATGGAATACGTGGATGGGGAAGATTTGAAGAGCATCCTGCGCCGGCAGGGCCGGATGGTGCCGGCGGTGGCCGCGCGCATTGTGGCTGATGTAGCCCAGGCTTTGCAGCATGCGCATGAAAATAACATTGTGCACCGTGATATCAAGCCGCACAATATTTTGATTACCCGTCAGGGAAGGGCCAAATTGACCGATTTCGGTATTGCCCGGGAAACCGACGGGGGAGTTACGGTCACCCATAGCGACTCCATTCTGGGATCGGTGCATTACCTTTCTCCCGAACAGGCGGAAGGTCGTCTGGCCGGCCCGGCTTCGGACATTTATTCGCTGGGAGTGGTACTTTATGAGCTGATCACCGGCAAGGTCCCTTTCACTGGCGAATCACCCATTGCCGTGGCCATCAAGCATATCAGTACCCCCCCGCCCCCCCTGGAAGTGCCGGGAGGTCAGGTTTCCGGTCTATTGCCGAAGATTGTGGGCCGATGTTTGCAAAAAGATCCGGATTTGCGTTACCAGAAGGCCGGTGAATTGCTGGAGGACCTGCACAGTTTCTTGGCTGCTCCGTCTGCTCCGGAGGCGGCAGCCGATCCGGAGGAGGCTACCGTGGTCTTGCCCCGCCCGGTGCCGGCCCCAAAGCGGCGTGCCGGGCGGCGCAACTGGGCTTATGCAGCGCTGCTGCTCATGCTGCTGCTGGGAACCGCTGTGTGGTGGGGTTACCAGCGGCTGTTCCTGGTTCCCGAAGTGATTATGCCCCGGCTGGTGGGCCTGAGTCTGGCGCAGGCCCGGGCCCAGCTGGCGGACAAGGGCCTGCGGGCCGAAGTCAGGGAGCAGTTCAGCAATACGGTACAGCAGGGGTACGTGATGGAACAGGATGTGGAACCGGGCACCCCGGTAAAAAAGAACCGGGTGGTGCTGCTTACGGTCAGCCGGGGACCGGAAAGCATCAAGGTGCCCGATCTCTACCGCCAGAACCTTCAGGAAGCCCGGATCACGCTGGCGCAAGCGGGTCTGGAGCTGGGAGAGACGCGTTACGCGTTCGATAATCTGGTGGAGGAGGGCCGCATCATCGGGCAGGAGCCCCGGGCGGGCTCGACTGCTCTGAAAGGAGACCGGGTGACGGTTTATTTGTCCAAAGGTCCGGAAAAAGCGGCGGTAAACTTGCCCGACCTGCGCGGTATGTTTCTGGAGCAGGCCAAAAGTACGCTGGCCGCACAGGGTCTGCAGGTGGCCGGTGTGCAGCAGGAAGAAAGCAGTGATTACCTGGCCGGACAGGTGATCCGCCATGACCCCCCGGCAGGCAGCCGGCTGTCCGCCGGAGATAGCGTGCAGCTGGTGGTTAGCTCAGGACCCGGTCCGGCTCCCCGGGAGGCGGTGGTATCGGTCAGCCATATACCCAACGACGGGCAACTGCATGAAGTACGTATAGTGGTTGATGACTTAAGGGGTACTACCAATGCTTTTGTGGACACTGTAGCGGGTGGCCATAAACTGGAAAAGTCTGTTAAATACTGGGGTAAAGCCACTGTTAGAGTTTATGTGGATGGCCAGCAGGTGGCGCAGCAACCTTTACCATAAAACTGGGAAGACTTCCGGAGTGAGTTTGCTTTGGTGGGAGGCGGTATTCTGGTACAGGGAACTGTGCTCAAGGCGACAGCCGGATTTTATTACGTGCATGACGGCCGAAAAGTTTGGGAGTGTTCCCTGCGGGGCAAGTTTCGCCTGACCGGGACTACTGTGCTGGTAGGAGACCGGGTAATGCTGCAGCCCCGTCCGGAAGGCACCGGGCTGATTGTGGATGTCCTGCCGCGGGCGAACAGTTTGCTTCGCCCCCCGGTGGCCAATGTGGAGCTGGCCGTGATTGTCCTGGCCTGTGCCCATCCTGATCCATCCCTCCTCTTACTGGACCGGATCCTGTTGCAGGTAGCCGTGGCCGGGGTGCAGCCGCTGATTTGTTTTAACAAATCCGATCTGGTGGAGCCGGCCGAATTTGCTCCGGCCCGCATTTACCGGGAGGCCGGCTACAGGATCTTTTTTACCAGTGCGCTGCAAAGGCAGGGCATTGATGCACTGGCCGAGGCGCTCTGTGGACGCATAGCCGTACTGGCCGGCCCGTCCGGAGCCGGCAAGAGCTCTTTGCTCAACGCGCTGATCCCCGGGCTCCAGCTCAAAGTAGGTGCAGTGAGCAGCAAGCTGCAGCGGGGCCGGCATACCACCCGGCATGTGGAACTGCTCGGCCTGCCGGCCGGGGGATGGGTGGCCGATACGCCCGGTTTTTCATCACTGACCCTGCCAGAGTTAAAAAAAAGCGAACTGGCACCTCTTTTCCCGGATCTGCATCGCTTCAGCCAGCACTGCCGTTTTCGCGGTTGCCTGCACGTGCAGGAACCGGAATGTGCCGTCCGGCAGGCGGTGCAGTCCGGGGAGGTGTCCGAGCTCAGATACAGACATTATTTGCAATTCCTGCAGGAGATTGCGGAACAGGAGAGAAAATATTGATGCATTATGCAATAGCACCATCGATACTGTCGGCCAATTTTGCCAACCTGGCGCATGATGTCGGGCTGGTGGAAAAAGCGGGCGCGGAATATCTGCATATTGACGTGATGGACGGGCATTTTGTGCCCAATATCACCATCGGGCCGGCGGTGGTGGCGGCACTGCGCCCGCACAGCAAAATGATTTTCGACGTGCATTTAATGATTGAAAAACCGGAAAAATATATCCAGGATTTCGCCCGGGCCGGTGCCGATTTGATCACGGTGCATGCCGAGGCTACCGTTCACCTGCACTCCCTGTTGCAACAAATCAGGGCGACGGGTTGCCGGGCCGGTATAGCTTTGAACCCGTCCACCCCTCTGGAAGTACTGGACTATGTGCTGGAGCTGACCGATCTGGTCCTGGTAATGACGGTGAATCCCGGTTTTGGGGGGCAGGAATTTATTTCGGCTGTACTGCCCAAAATCAGCCGTCTGAAAGAGAAGCTGCAGGCAGCCCGGTGCAAGGCTCTGATCCAGGTGGACGGCGGCATTAATGTGCGGACGGCGGCGGCAGTGGCCCGGGCCGGAGCGGACATTCTGGTAGCCGGTTCGGCTGTTTTCGGGGCGGCTGATCCGGCAGCGGCCATAGCTCAAATTCGGGAAGCGGCGCGGAGTTAAAGGTGTTCATGTAGTAATGTCTGCTGTCAGGAGGTGAGCGAGATGGCGGTGTTCAAATGTTCCCAGTGCGGGGAAATAATGGAAAGCCGGTGCAAGCCGGGCAAGTGCAAGTCCTGCGGTGCGCCCAAGGAGGATTTGCAAAAACAGGAACAGCCCAAGAAAAAATAGTTGTTTGTTTTATTTGTTTACAATATTATTTTTTTAGGGACAGGTTAATTTTTGCAGGAGGTGGGTAATATGGGCGGGTTGGAAGAACAGCTGGTTATATTCCAGTTGAATGACCAGCAATATGCTTTGCCAATTCAAGAAACTCAGGAAATTATCCGCATGACGGCCATCACGCAGGTGCCCAATACCAGGCATTATGTGGAGGGTATCATTAATTTGCGCGGCAGCATTGTGCCCGTGATCAACCTGAACAAGCGGCTTTCTTTACCGGTTAAAGAGTACGATGAAAATACCCGGATTATTGTGGTGGAGCATGCCGGCCAGAAGGTGGGCATGATCGTGGACAATGTGCTGGAAGTGGGACGTTACACTGGCGATGAACTGGAGCCACCGGCTGTGGCCGGTGACGGGGTGGAGTTTTTGCGCGGCGTGGTCAAGAAGCAGGACCGCTTGTGGCTTTTGCTCAACCTGGCCAATGTGCTGTGATATTGGGTCGGCTAGGCCGGCCTTTTATTTTTAACACAGGGAGTTTGCTTGAAAAAGGTTTATACTGTAAGATTAAGATATTGAAAAACGCCAGTGTATGAAAAAGAAGGAGGGATAAAGCCATGTTCGTGCGCTACTGCATGACTCCCAACCCGGTAACCATCAAGCCCGATACGCCCATTTTTGAAGCGCTCAATATCATGAAAAAAAATAATATTCGCCAGCTGCCCGTGGTGGATAAAGCGGGTAACCTGGTGGGTATTGTGACCGAAAGAGAGATTTTGACGGTTTCTCCTTCTCCTGCTTCCACTCTGAGTATCTATGAGATGAATTACCTGCTTTCCAAAATGCTGGTCAAGGATATTATGAACCGCCAGCTGGTGACGGTGTCTCCGGATTTGAATATTGAAGATGCGGCATTGATCATGCGGGACAGG
Organism: Desulfurispora sp.; assembly: GCF_052744395.1. Lineage (NCBI taxonomy): Bacteria > Bacillati > Bacillota > Clostridia > Eubacteriales > Desulfurisporaceae > Desulfurispora > Desulfurispora sp. The sequence continues at coordinate 22,331 of NZ_JBRAJI010000029.1, forward strand.
AAAATCGGCAGCCTGCTGGTACTGGATAAAGAGAACCTGGTGGGAATCATCACCCAGACCGATATTTTCGACGCTATGCTCAGGGCTTTCGGCATCCGCAAGGCGGGCACGCGCATTGTCATCGAAACCGAAGACCGGGTGGGTGCTCTGGCCGAACTGCTGCAGATAGTCAAAGAACACCGGATCAATGTCATTGGGGTGGCCAGTCTGGAGAAACCCGATCGGATGGTGCAAATCATGCTGCGGCTCAGCACAGCGGATGCCAGTGAACTGGTGGACGATATTAAGCAGAAAGGTTTTCATGTAATTGCGGTTAGCTAAATCCATCTGCTGTTACAGCTGTGATAGAGGGAGTTCGAGCTGTTATGCTGGATGAGCACGGTAACCACTTGATGGCCCGCTATGTCAGTATTGCTATGGACATTGCCACCCGGATCATGCGCGGTGAATACCGGGAGGGTCAAAAAATATTCGGCCGCTCCACTCTGGCCGGCAAGTACAATGTCTCTCCGGAAACCATCCGCCGTGCCCTCACCCTGTTGCAGGACACGGGAATTGTGCATGTTTCCCCCGGAGTAGGGGTGGTGGTGCGTTCCCAGAAGGCGGCCGAGGCTTTTTTGGCCGAGTGCGGTCAGAAGGAAGTGCTGCGGGGGATGCAGGAAAAACTGCATGCCCTGCTCCGGCAACGCGATGAGCTAAATGAGGAAATTGACCGGCTGATGCACGAACTGCTGGATTATACCATGAAAATGGTGGGGCGGTTGCGCCGTCTGGACGAAATCCGGGTGCTGCCCTTTTCACCGCTGGTGGGCAAATCGCTGGCGGAAGTGGATTTTCGCAGCAAGACCGGTGCTACGGTGCTGGCTATTTTTCGCCAGGGGGAGGAGATCTATTCTCCCCGGGCCGATACGGTAATCCAGGCGGGAGATGTGCTGCTGGTGGTCGGTCACCCGGAAAATAAAGAACAGCTTTTCAGTCTGGTGGAGCCCCCCCCAGGTTGAATCTTGATAAGATAGCTTTTTTTACCTGGAATGGGTTCTCATGTATAATTCCATCACCTGCGGGTTAAATATAACAATAAATCCCACTTTATTCTGGCAGGAGTGATGGACATGGGATTTAAGGATTTTGAGAACAAAGTGAAAAGCGTGCAGGAGGGCCGGGATGAAAAACACCGGCAGGCGGTACAGCAGAGTATAGCTGCCCCGTCGACCGAAAAAGAGGAAGAGTAATTTATTGATGGTAAAATAATAGACCCTGCGACTGGTTGCGGGGGCTATTTTTTTGCAGCTTGCTAAATAAGGGCGGTTGTGCTATGATACCGCTGGAAAAAGGAGATTGAGGTGATGGGCATGGGTGAGAAAAGCAGGCTCGGGAGCGAATTTCCCCCTGAAGTAGCCGGTGATTATGTGGCGGTCAAGGCGCTGGAGAACGGCGTGACCATTATCGGTTTAACCAGGGGAAAGGATACCCGCTTTCACCATACGGAAAAGTTGGACCGGGGCGAAGTGATGATTGCCCAGTTTACAGAGCACACCAGTGCGATCAAAATCCGGGGCCGGGCGGAGATATATACCAAGCATGGCTTGATCAGGACAGATGAATAAGTGCTCGGGGGAGGGGAGGAGGCGTGTGGACAGTGGTGCATATTGCGCCCAACAAGAAAGAGGCCCAGCGTATGCTGCAGTACTTGACCAATGAGGGTTTTCTGGTCAAGGTGAGGCCGATCACTCTTCATGCCGATGGCGATAATACACCGGTGGAGATTCTGGTGCCGGAGTCTGAAGTGGAAGAAGCTCTGGAGATGATCAGTCAATATTAAGGGCCGGGGGTGGCAGGTGTGCAGCGGTTGGGGGTCTTAACCAGTGGCGGGGATTCCTCGGGCATGAATGCGGCCATTCGGGCCGTGGTGCGCAAAGCGATTTATCACGGCCGGGAAGTAATGGGGATCATGCGCGGGTACAACGGACTGATTGAAGGCGATCTGCAGCCCATGAATCTGGGGTCGGTGGCCGATATTATTCACCGCGGCGGCACCATCTTGCATACCGCCCGATCCGAGCTGTTCAAAACGCCGGAAGGGCGGGCTAAAGCATTTGCCAGTATGCAGCGTTTCGGCCTGCAGGGGCTGATTGTCATCGGTGGGGACGGTTCCTTCCGGGGAGCGCTGCAATTCAGCCAGGAGTACAACATCCCGGTGATCGGCATACCCGGGACCATTGATAATGATATTTTCGGTACGGATTATTCCATCGGATTTGACACGGCGGTCAATACAGTGGTGGACGCCATAAATAAAATTCGCGATACGGCTACATCGCACGAGAGAACTTTTATCATTGAAGTGATGGGCCGGGATTCGGGCTGGATTGCCCTGACCGCGGGACTGGCGGGGGGAGCGGAAACCATCCTCATCCCGGAAAAACCCCTCAGTATTGATGAGCTTTGCGACAAGTTAATGCGCGGTTACAAGCGGGGAAAACTGCACAGCATTATCATTGTAGCGGAAGGAGCGGCCAGCGGTTTGGAGGTGGGCCGCCAGATCAAGGAAAAAACCGGTTTTGATACCAAAGTGACCATACTCGGCCACCTGCAGCGGGGCGGGACGCCCACTGCTTTTGACCGCAACCTGGCCAGCCGGTTGGGGGCGGCGGCGGTGGATTTGCTTCTGGCCGGCGAGAGCGGTAAAATGGTGGGAGTGATCAGTGGCCGGGTGGTGGCCACTGACCTCCAGCAGGCGGTGCAAAAAAACCAGCTAATCGATCTGGATATGTACACACTGGCAGACATTCTATCGATTTGAAGGAGTGATGCGCTTGCGACGCACCAAGATTGTATGTACCATTGGGCCGGCCAGTGAACGTGTTCCCACGTTGATCCGCATGATCCGGGCCGGCATGAATGTGGCCCGGCTTAATTTTTCCCACGGTACACATGAGGATCATGCCCGGCGGATTGCGGCGGTGCGGGAAGCGGCGGCCAAAACCGGGCAGAATGTGGCCCTGCTCCTGGACACCAAAGGCCCGGAAATCCGCCTGGGCTATCTGGAGCAGGAAAAAGTGCTGCTGGAAGCGGGCCAGAAGGTTGTCCTGACCACGGAGGAAATCAAGGGTACGGCGGAAATGCTGCCCGTTACATATAAAGGACTGCCCCGTGATGTGATGGAAGGAGATACTATTTTAATAGCTGACGGTCTGATTGAACTGCGTGTTACTGGAAAAAGCCGCAAGCAGGTGGAGTGTGAGGTGATCAGCGGCGGCGAAATTACCTCGCAAAAGGGGGTAAATTTGCCCGGGGTCAATGTCAACCTGCCTGCACTGACCGAGCGGGATGTGGATGACATCCTCTTCGGGATCAAGCAGGGGATGGATATTATTGCCGCCTCTTTTATCCGCAAAGCCAATGACGTGCTGGCCATCCGGCAGATTGTGGAGGAGTCGGGAGCCGACCTGGACATCATCGCCAAGATTGAAAGCCGGGAAGGCGTGGCCAATGTGGATGAAATTATCAAAGTGGCGGACGGCATTATGGTGGCGCGCGGCGATCTGGGGGTGGAGATCCCGGTGGAGGAAGTGCCCCTGGTGCAGAAAAAGATCATTGAAAAGTGCAACCGGGCCGGCAAGCCGGTGATTACAGCCACCCAGATGCTGGAGTCCATGATTCAGCACCCCCGCCCCACCCGGGCGGAAGCCAGCGATGTGGCCAATGCTATCTTTGATGGTACCGATGCCATCATGCTCTCCGGTGAAACCGCGGCCGGCAAATACCCGGTAGAGGCGGTGCAGACCATGGCCCGCATTGCCGAAAGGGCGGAATCATCTCTGCAGTACGACGAGATTCTACGCCGCAAAGCTGTAGCGCTGGCCCGTACCGTGACCGACTCCATCAGCCACGCTACCTGCACCATTGCTGCCGACCTGGACGCGGCGGCCATTATTACTTCCACCGAGACCGGCTATACGGCCAAGATGGTCAGCAAATACCGTCCCAGGGCGCCGATTATTGCGGTCACGCCCGATCCGGCGGTACTGCGCAAGCTGGCACTGATCTGGGGGGTGCAGCCCCTGCTCATGCCCCGGGTGCTGGATACCGACAGCATGATTACAGCGGCCATCCAGGCCTCGCTGGACAGCGGCTATATCAGTCCTGGCGACCTGGTGGTGATTACTGCCGGTGTGCCGGTGGGAGTGCACGGCACCACCAACCTGATCAAGGTGCACACGGCCGGAGACATTCTGGCCCGGGGCACCGGGATCGGGCAGAAGGCGGTAACCGGTGTGGCCAGAATCTGCCACAGTGTCAAGGAAGCACAGGAAAGGCTGCAGCCGGGAGACATATTGATTACCGAAGCTACCGACCGGGAATATATCGGCATATTGGACAGAGCGGCGGCTTTGATTACCGAGGTGGGGGGGCTGACCTCCCATGCCGCAATTGTGGGGCTGGAATTCGGTATTCCTACGGTAGTGGGAGTGGAATGTGCCACGGCCCTGATCCAGGACGGGGAGGTCATAACAGTGGACGGCCAGCGGGGACTGGTCTACCGGGGTCAGGCCAGAGTGCTGTAATAAGCGACATGCAACAAATCACCTCGGCGTGGTTAACCTAAGCGCAGAGGTGATTTTTTTGCTGGCACGGGTGACTGATTATCTGACTGAATTTGGCTGGCTGGCCCTGTTTCTGGGAGCGGTGATCGAGTCGCTGGGACTGCCCTTTCCGGGCAGTGTGATGATGGTTTTCGCCGGTGTGCTGATCGGTCGGGAGAGTTTGGGCTGGCTGGCCGCCGTGCTGGCCGCCGTGGCCGGTTACAATGTAGGTGGCGGGATCGCTTATTTCCTGGGCCGCTTTTTAGGTCACCCGTTTCTGACAGGGATGGTGAAGTTTTTCAGGATCACTCCCGAACAGCTGGAGCAGGGCTTTTATTATATGCAGCGTTCGGCCGGCTACTACATTGTGCTGGGCCATTTTTTGCCCATGCTCAGCAATCTGACGCCCTATCTGGCCGGGGTGAGCAGGGTGCGGGCCAGCGTGTTTTTTTTATACAACAGCGCTTTTGCCCTGATCTGGTCTTTTATCTACCTGGGGGCGGGCTATTTTTTTAGCAGCTACTGGGAAAGAGCGGCACGATTGTTGCAGCAACACTTATATAAGATTGTCGGGCTAGGACTGATATTGTATATTATGATTGTATACTTATTCAAAAGATCCAGGGTGTTCATGAAAAAATAAATTTGCATTTTAGCGAGGTGAACCAGGTGGTACAGTTTATGGTGGGGCAAACCCGGGTGATTCTATTGCAGGGGGATATTACCACCCAGGATACACAGGCCATTGTTAATGCCGCCAACAGCCGTCTGGCCGGTGGCGGAGGTGTGGACGGGGCCATTCACCGGGCCGGTGGCCCGGAAATTATGGCCCAGTGCGACGAGATTAGAGCCCGCCAGGGTGGGTGTCCGACCGGGCAGGCCGTGCTGACTACCGGAGGACGGCTGAAAGCGGCCTATGTAATTCACACTGTGGGACCGGTCTGGCGGGGCGGTGCTCATGACGAAGACCGCCTGCTGGCCAGCGCCTATCAAAATAGCCTGCGCCTGGCGGTACAGCACGGGATCAGTACGGTGGCCTTTCCGTCCATCAGTACCGGTGCCTACGGCTTTCCCCTGGAGCGGGCGGCTGCGGTAGCTGTGCGGGCGGTGGAGGAATTTCTCCAGGAACACTCTCTGCAGGAGGTGCGCTGGGTTTTGTTCAGTCAGCGTGACTATCTGGTCTACCGGCAGGCCTGGGAGGAGCGGGGTTACCGGCAGGAAAATAATGTCGAATAAAGTCAGTTTTGGTGCAGCAAATTTTGCAAGGGGAGCCAGTTTCATGGATGATAGATGGTATAATGGTAAACAGTATTGTAATCTTTTCGTTACACATTTTGTATTGAGGTGAAAGGCTTGCGCCGCGTACCTGTAACAGCCCTGCATGCGGGAATGAAAATAGCTCGCCCGGTGTACAGCGCTGGTGGACAGATGCTGCTCAGTGCCGGCCTGGAGCTGACCGAGCGGTATATCGAGCGTCTTAAGAGGCTGGGCATCAACTTTGTTTATGTGGAAGACGGGCTTTTGCCTGACCTGATCGTGGATGACGTAATTCGCGATGAGACCAGAAGCCGGGCGCGTACCCTGGTGCGGGAACTGTTGCAGACGGCACCGGGCAAAAGGGGGGATATCAAGAGGTGCCTCCTGTTAAGCCGGGAAATCCAATCTGTGGTGGAACACATTATTGATGAATTGCTCGGCAATAAAAATTTAATCCTGGACATGATGGACATTCGCACGCACGACGACTACACCTTTGCGCACAGTGTCAATGTCGGCGTGCTGTCCGTGATGGCGGGACTGGCCATGAAAATGTCTCGGGACCGGCTGGTACAACTGGGCAAGGGGGCTATGCTGCACGATATCGGCAAAATTGATGTACCGCTGAGCGTTTTGAACAAACCGGGCAAGTTATCGGAGGAAGAGTTTGACCAGATCAAGAGACACTGTCATGTAGGAATGCAGATATTAAAGCACAGCGGTTATGTGAATATTGTGGAGGCGGCGGTAGCCCTGCAGCACCACGAGCGGTATGATGGCAGCGGTTATCCAGTTGGTCTGAAAGGTGAACAAATTCACTTGTTTTCGCGAGTTGCGGCCGTGGCCGATGTCTACGATGCCATTACCTCCGACCGGGTCTACCGGCCGGCCTTTCCGCCCCATGAGGCTTATGAGCTGCTGGCCGCCGGAGGCGGCAGCATGTTTGATTATGAAATTGTGCGCATATTTACGCACATTATCGCTCCCTATCCTCTGGGCACCGTTGTGGAGCTGAGCAACGGAGAGATTGCTGCCGTGGTGGAAAATATCCCTGGATATAATCTTTATCCCCGGGTCAGGGTACTATTCGACCCCGGCGGGCAAAAGGTGGAGGAGCAGAGGGAATATTTTCTGGCCCGGCAGCGGGATATTGTTATTCGTCAGGTGGTTGACGATGTTGTTCGTCATATCAAAGCAAGGACGGTGTCCAACAGTACGGGATGAGGTCATCAGCCCGGCAGCGGGCACAGCCTGACCAATCCTTTAACTGCCAGCTGGGTGCCCAGAACAATCAGGGCTCCACTGATGCCGGGTATGTTCAGGGCAAAATCCAGCGCTTTCTCCAGATCCGCTGCCGTTTTGACCAGGTTGCCGGTGGCAGTGGCCACGGCATCGGCCAGGGGCGGATCGGGGGAGATGATCACTACGGCGTCGGCCGTGCCCAGGCTCAAGGAGTGGCCGACAGTGCCGGACGAGGTACAAATACCCAGGGGCCCGTCCTGGGGCTTTATTTCCAGGGCAATGCGGTTGCTCAAGGGGGAATTGCCGGCAAATACCGCAATGCGCCGGGTACGCCTGGTGCGGACAAAGATGTCCCCACCATTCTCCACGATGACATCGCGGCTGTATTTGCCCAGGAACAGGCCGGTCTGCCAGGCTATGGTTCCGGCCACGGCGGCCATCGGGCCCACCCCGGCCCGGGCGGCGGCGGCGGCCATGCGCTGAGCAATGGGGGGAGCCCATTCCGGAGGCTGGTAAGGATCTAAGGTGCGGGCGAAAAAAGGGTCCTTTTGGAGATATTCTTCCAGAGGAGAGCGGCAGGCTATGACAGCCTGCCGTGTTTTTTCCGGAAGCCATTTTTGAAATGATTCTTTGCGCACACCTATATCCAGGTCGGTTTCCCGCACCTGAACGGTGAAATGCAGTAAATCGGAGGACTGGTGCAGTTGCCGGTAGGTGCGATGGTAGTACGTCATCTTACAGGCGTACCTCCATAGCTTTCACCGGGCAGGCGCGCACGCACAGCTGGCAAACCACGCAGTCATCACTGTTGAAACATACAATCATTTCCGGGCGCTGGATGTGCAGGGCGCCGGTGGGACAGATGGCGGTGCAGGCGCCGCAGGAGGTGCACTTTTCTTCATTGCGCACTATTTCCTGGGTCAGATCCTGGACCACAACGCCGCAGCTGCGCAGGTAATCCAGCCCCCGGTCGTACTGTTCGCCGGTCAGCTCCAGGACCATGGTGCCTTCTTTTTGGGGGTTGACGTTCGCTTTAACAATATTTACCATCAAATCATAGTCTTTAACCAGGCGGTAAATAACTGGTTTGTTGGAAATGTCGGGGCCAAAGCGCAGCACTATTTTTCTGGGCGACATCGGGCTTTCTCCTTTCTACTGTTCTCCATTGCTACCGGTTATTTGTTGGCCTGCAGCGGCTTGCCGCTCAGACCGGCCTCCGGTCCGGGCAACAGTTGTACCGGTTCGGTTAGCTGGAAACGACCGCTGGTGATCCATTCTTTCAGGATGCCGGCAATCTTTCTGGCCCGGGGAATGCTGGACAGGGGGGCGGTGGGTACTTCGCGTCCCTGTACAGTGATCTTGCCCGTTTTTAGTTCGGCGTAACTGACATAACCCAGGTTGCCGGGCTGCCGGTTGGGATAGGCGTCGCTATAGTCCACGATGGGGGCGTAGAGTTCCCGGTCCGTGGCTGCGGCGTACAGGGTGATTTCCTCGTTCAGAAGGGGAATGGGCACACCAATTCCTACGGACAGAGTGGCTCCGTAGCCCAGATAGCTGGTGCCCACCAGCCATTCCGGGCTCATTTGTTTTAAATCGCCAATGACGGCCAGAGTTCCCCCGGCCGGCCCGCAATCATTGCCGGCGCTGTCTTTCTGTATGGACGGGAAATGCTGGGTGCCGTGCCAGGCCACATAGCCAATCCCGCCGCCCAGGAAAATACGGGTGCCTATGCCGATGGTTTTGAAATGGGGATCTTTGAGCAACGGGCTGAGCTGTCCCGCTGTGGAGTAATGCGCGTTGCCCAGATTGGGTTTGAGCATGCCCATATATGTATATATGGTCTTGTTGCCCAGGTTGACCGCGCAGTTATAGTTCTGGTAAGCATTGCGCGGGTTGAAAAGGATGGCCTCGTTGATGTCGCTCAGGGTGATGGTGGTTTCCAGCTGCCGGCGGGGGTAGCAGTCGGTACCGTAGCTAAGTGCTTTCAGTTTGATTGGTTTGCCGGCGACCAGATCCTGAAGGACATGCCCGCCGCCGTAGCGGAATTCGCCCGGGTAATTGCTGTTTAAGGGGTCATCTTCCGGCAGTTCGGTGGCTCCGATATAGGCATCCACAGCGGCAATGCCGGCATAAGCGGGGACGCCGTTCAGCCAGACTTTTTGCATTTTCATCCGCGGCTGGGAATGGCCGAAGTTCAGGAAAGCGCCCGAAGAGCACATGGGGGCAAATGTTCCCGTGGTGACCACATCTACTTCCCGGGTGGCGCGGCTGATGCCTTTTTCTTCCACAATTTGAATCAGTTCTTCTGCTGTGACCACCACAGCTTTACCGGCCTTAATCTTGGCATTAATTTCGGCATAGGTCTTCTCCAGGCTCATGTCAAAATCCCTCCCAGATCCCGTGCTCTTCCCGATTGCTCATTAGAGAATAAAAAAACCTCTTTCTGATGAAAAGAGGTTGGCAAAAATGCTTTTCCTCTTATCTCTCAGAAGAATAAAAGAAATATTCTCCTGCAGGAATTAGCACCATGCTCGCACTGCCTGCCTGGTGGCTCGCGCCAGCTGGTTGCCGGGCTTCATCGGGCCAGTCCCTCCGCCGCTCCGGATAAGAGCACTTCATCGTTATTAAATTACTGCCATTTAGTTTAGCAACTGATTCCCGGTTTGTCAATGCAATAAATTCACCCTGCTGAGATGTTCCATCAGGCGCTGCAGGGCGCGCTTTTCAATGCGCGAAACATATGATCGGGAAATGCCCATTTTTTGCGCGATCTCGCGCTGGGTGAGACACTCTCCATTGGTCAATCCGAAACGTAGCGCCAGTACCTGTTGTTCCTGGAAGGGCAGTTCGGACAGTTTGTTCCGGATGATTTCCCGGGTAACGCTGGTGTTGATTTGCTCGGGTACGCTGTCGGGCGGCGTTCCCAGAATATCGATCAAGCATAATTCATGTCCTTCTTTATCCTGGCCGATGGGATCATAAAGGGAGCATTCATGACGCTTTTTCTTTTTGCTGCGGAAGTACATGAGTATTTCATTTTCAATGCAGCGGGAAGCATATGTGGCCAGGCGGGTGGTTTTGTCCGGCCGGTAGGTGTTGATAGCCTTGATCAGGCCAATGGTGCCGATAGAGATCAGATCGTCGAATTCTTCGCTGCGATCATCAAATTTCTTGATAATGTGGGCGACCAGACGCAGGTTGTGTTCAATCAGGAGCTGTCTGGCCTGCTGGTTGCCCTGCAGCGCCAGTTCCAGATAGGCCTTCTCTTCCTGTTCATTCAGTGGTCGGGGAAAACTGTTTTGAGCAATATGAGAGACCAGCATTACCAGACCGTGCACCAGGGACAGTAAAGCCAGTGCCCACACCCCAGCCAGCATAGATTTCCCTCCTCGGAAATTCGCCTGAAAAAGGTTTTATATTATATGATCCGGAGGGCGGGGTGCGTGCCTGTACCGGGCAGAAAAATAAGAACATCGCCCCGGGGCGATGTTCAGGTTGGATGATGGCTGGGGCGGCTGGATTCGAACCAACGCATGGCGGGTCCAAAGCCCGCTGCCTTACCGCTTGGCTACGCCCCAATTGCTGGTGGAGGGGGCAGGATTCGAACCTGCGAAGGCGTCCGCCGGCAGATTTACAGTCTGCTCCCTTTGACCACTCGGGAACCCCTCCGGATGTTGGTGACCCCTACGGGATTCGAACCCGTGTTACCGCCGTGAAAGGGCGGTGTCTTAGACCGCTTGACCAAGGGGCCGCTTGTCTGGCTGGTGGTCGGGATGGAGGGATTTGAACCCCCGGCCTCCTGCTCCCAAGGCAGGCGCGCTAGCCAAACTGCGCCACATCCCGGCTGTTAACATGCAAATGTAATTATATCTAATGCTGCATTCCCCGTCAAGGGGTGCGGGGGCAAAAACAGTCATAAAAGCTCTGCCTCCCTCATTATAGTATTAAAGGGAAAAATATGGAGGTGATCCGGCGATGAACCGAAGATTATTCAGAGGTAGACCGGTGTTTGGGATGTTGCTGCTGTTTTTCCTGACCCTGGGGCTGGGAGGAGGAGCCTCAATAGGCAGTGCCGAACCGGAAAAAAGCCCAGAACAGGGAGTTAGTCCCGTGGCTATCACCAGGCAGATTATCTGGATAGCTATTGATGGACTGGATGCAAAACTCTTTGGCAGCATTGCTGCCCCCAATCTAAAGGGGCTGGCCATGTCCGGTACCCAGGTCGAGTATATGATTGGTCACGAACCGGATCGTACCGCCGAGCAATTGTTTTCACTGGTCAGCGGTGTGCTGCCAGTTCGGCACGGTTTCGGAAGCGCCAACCGGCAGGCTACTGTGCCCACCGTGCTCAATCTGCTGGAAAAGCGGAAGAATGCCACAGTGGTATTTGATGCCACCGGTGAACTGCGGGGCGGTATCTCCGGTATCAGCGGCTATTTCCCCGGGCCCTACCAGTCCAATGAAGAAATGGTCAGTGAAATAATCAAATACCTGGAGGCCAGGCAGCCTTTTATGAGTTTTATTGTGCTGCGCGGACCGCAGGACGGTGATAGTGCGAGTCAAAAAGTAAAGTGTCTCACCGAGTTGGATAATCAAGTGGGGCGGATTTTGAGCTATTTGCACCGGCAGGGAACCTATGAAGAGACCATGTTGATTGTTTGCGGAGTTACGGGGCGCAGCCCGCTGATTCTGAAAGGTAAGGATTTTAAAGCCGGTTATGTCTCTCCGCCGGTCACCAATATTGATTTGGCACCCACCATAGCTTATCTGCAGGGTCTGAGCGGACAATTCGACGGGCTGGTGTTGTGGCACGTGCTTAGCCCTTCTCCCCAGAGGCAGGAAACATACACTTTGAGCGAGCGGGTGAAAGACCTGAGCCGGGCCTATGTCCGTTTGCTGGAGGATGTGGGCCGCCTGGAAAAGCAAAAATTGCAAATCAAAGAGGAACAGCTGGCCTTGCAGGCGGAGAAGGAATCCATCAAGCAGATGATTGCCCGGCGTGAAGCAGAGATTAAAAAATACCGCTATTATCTGACGGTAGGAAAGCTGCTCTTCTTCGCCTTTGTGCTGGCCTTCCTGCTGCTGCTGTGGTGGCAGTATAAAAGATTGCGCCGTAAATATTTGTTCTGGGATTAGGAATAATATTGTGAAATTTCACAATGTCTAAATTTTCTTTGGTTCAGAATTTTTTATTTTTTTGGGGCAGGAATTTTATTGTGGCTGTCGAAAATACTTATTCAAAATTTTATAAATAGTTTTGTTGACTGTGCCGCAATGTTTTCCATAAGTAATTTTATTTGCATGTGGAAGTAACTCGGGCAGGCAGGAAAAGCAAGCTTTGTGTAGAATGTAACAAAGATATATGAACTATATAAAAATAATATAGTGAATTTTGAGATGTAGCAAAAAATTTAGCATACTTCGGGGTGATATCTTTTGAAGCTGGCCATATCGGGCAAGGGCGGAGTGGGCAAGACCACCATCGCCGCCGCGCTGATCAAGTCGTTTGCCGAAACCTCCCGGGTGGTTTACGCTATTGATGCCGACCCCGATGCCTGCCTGGCGGCGGCCATCGGCATACCGGAAGACCGGGCCTGGAGGATCAAGCCGGTGGTGGAGATGCGGGACAAAATCAGGCAGGTGAGCGGGGAGGGGGCATTTTATACACTAAATCCCAGCATCGACGAGGAGACAATCAAGGAATATTCCTATCAGCTGGGTAATATCAGGTTTTTGCGCATGGGTGATGTCAAGAAGGGCGGCTCGGAGTGTTACTGCAGGGAGAATACATTCCTGAGCGCGCTTATTTATGCCCTGTTGCTGGATCGCAACGACGTGGTGGTTATGGATATGGGAGCGGGTATCGAACATCTTTCCCGGGGCACCGCCCGGGGAGTGGATATGATGCTGGTGGTGGTGGAGCCCAGCCGCAACAGCATCAATACAGCCCGCAATGTGATCAGTATGGCGCGCGACCTGGGAATTAAGAGAGTGAGGATTATCGGCAATAAGATTCGCCAGGCCGCGGAAAAGGACTTTATTGAAACCAGCTTTCCGCCGGGTGATGTGCTCGGTTTTGTGGAATTCAGCGAAGCGATCTGGGAAAACTCTATCAAGCCCGTACCTGTGACAGCGGAGGAAGGACTGCTCAGTGGCATGCGGGAGGTTAGAGAAAAGATTTTGGGTGAGGCAGGTGGTGCCGTTTAGTATTGGAGGGAGGGAGAGTTGGCCTTAAAAATGACCGGTTTGCCCGGCCGGTCGTTAACTGGTTGTGTGTTAACTAATTGAACAATTGAGGAGGTTAAAGCAATGCCAAGGTTTAGCGACCCCAGCCATACCTGCCGGCCATCCGATGCGCCGCGGGTTGTCGATCCCAAATCTGTCAAGCGCACCATTGACCCCGGCGTTCTGGAAATGATTGATATTGCCAAAGAACGGGGTATGATCACCGCTTTTGACCGGGCTGTGGCCCAGCAGCCCCAGTGTCAGTTCGGCTATAAAGGAATCTGCTGCCGTTTTTGTATGATGGGTCCCTGCCGGATTAAGGCTGACGAAGGCCCGGGCAGCAAGGGTATTTGCGGTGCCTCGCATTGGACCATCGCCGCCCGCAGCACCGGCCTGATGCTGCTCACCGGAGCGGCCTCCCACAGTGAACACGCCAGTCATATGGCCCACACCCTGCTGGAGGCTTCCGAGGGGCACGCTCCTGATTATACCGTGAAGGACAGACAGAAACTGTACAAGGTTGCTCAGCGCATTGGTATCCCCAGCGAGGGACGTTCCGATATGGAAATTGCGCACGATGTGGCCAAGGCGGCGCTGGAGGACTACAGCCGCCTGAAGGGCTTCGGCGAGTCCACCTGGGTGAAGACCACGGTTACGCCCGGTCGCCTGGAGAAATTCCGCACTCACGACATCATGCCTCACGGTGTCTACAACGTTATTTCCGAACTGGTTACCCAGGCCCACGTGGGTATGGACAACGATCCGGTCAATATTATCTTTGCCGCTCTGCGGGTGGCTCTGGCCGACTATGTGGGTATGCACGTGGGTACCGACCTGTCCGATATTCTGTTCGGTACCCCCCGTCCGGTGGTCAGTGAGGCCAACCTGGGCGTAATTGATCCCGAATATGTGAACCTGGTGCTGCATGGCCACAACCCCATCCTGTCCGAAATCATTGTTCAGGCGGCCCGGGAACTGGATAGTGAGGCCAAAGCGGCCGGTGCCAAGGGCATCAAGCTGATGGGTATTTGCTGTACCGGTAACGAGGTGTTGATGCGCCACGGCGTGCCCATTGTGACCTCCTTTGCCTCCCAGGAATATGCCATTGCCACCGGCGCCATTGATGCCATGGTGGTGGACGTGCAGTGCATCATGCCGGCCATTCGTAATGCTGCCGAGTGCTTCCATACCAGAATTATTACCACTTCGCCCATCGCCAAGATTCCGGGCGCCTATCACATTGACTACCAGACCACCCGGGCGCTGGATAACGCCAAGACGGCGGTACGCCTGGCCATTGATGCCTTTAAACTGCGTGACCCGAACAAGGTGCATATTCCCCAGGTGGTCAACAAGGTTATTGCCGGTTGGAGCCTGGAGGCGCTCTATGAGCTGTTCGCGGCAGTTAATCCGGAAAAACCGGTGCGGGTGCTGGTGGATGCCATCCTGAGCGGTGAACTCAAAGGCGTGGCCCTGATGGCCGGCTGCAACAACCTGAAGCGGCCCCAGGATGACAGCCACATCACCATTATCAAAGAACTGCTCAAGAACGATGTTTTTGTGATCGGTACCGGTTGCGCCATGCAGGCCTGCGCCAAACTGGGCTTGCTCGCTCCTGAAGCCGTGGAGTATGCGGGCGAAGGTCTGAAGAAATTCCTGGCCAGACTGAGCGAAAAATCCAACCTGAGCACACCTCTGCCGGCGGTCTTCCATATGGGCTCCTGCGTGGACAACACCCGTTGCTCCGACCTGCTGATGGATATGGCCAATGAAATGGGTGTGGACACGCCCAAGGTACCCTGGGTGGCCTCGGCTCCCGAAGCCATGTCGGGCAAGGCCGTTTCCATCGGTTGCTGGTGCGTGGCTATGGGCATGCCCGTCCACGTCGGTTCCATGCCGCCGCTGGAAGGCAGCGATCTGATTTACTCCATCGTCACCCAGATCGCCAGCGACGTGTATGGCGGATACTTCATCTTTGAAATGGATCCTGCCATTGCGGCCAAGAAGATGCTCAGTGCGCTGGAATACCGTACCTGGAAACTGGGTGTCCATCGCAAGATGGCCGAGGAATTTGAAACCAGCCTTTGCCAGAATTACTAATGCACGGGGTTGAAAGGAGGAGAAACCATGTCTGAGCAGCTCAATTTCGATCAAATATTCGAGGGCGTTATAGAGCCGGGCAAAGAGCCCAAAGCGCTTTTCAAATCAGTGTACAACGGTACCATTACCGCTCTCAGCTATGCGGAAATTCTGCTCAATCAGGCTATCCGGGAATACGGTGCCGACCATCCGGTGGGCTATCCCGACACTGCCTACTACCTGCCCGTCATCCGCTGCCTGAGCGGTGAAGAAGTGAAAACTCTGGGCGACCTGGTACCCATTTTGAACCGCATGCGGGCCGCGGTGCGGGAAGACTACCGCGATTTCGCCAACGCCCGCAAGGCCGGCGAAGCCACCTGGTATGCCG
>NZ_JBRAJI010000030.1:0-36666 GCF_052744395.1 Desulfurispora sp.
TCTCACCCTGAGACGCGATGTATCTTTTAATCACTTCGATTGGCGCTCCTCCGGTAGTTAAAAGGCAAAAACTGCGGGACCAGAAATACTCTTTCCAGAGGTATTTCCTGATTTCTGGAAATTCCTTTTTAATAAGCCGGGAGGAGGCACTTTTGAAGGCGTTAATGTACTTGGACAGGGCGCTTTTGGGGTGGGCGCTGAAGAGTATATGCACGTGGTCACAGTCGTGGTTGAACTCCAGGAACGTGATGTTGTAACTTGGAGCGATGTATTCTCCAATTTCCTTAATGCGTGCGGCTACCTGATCGTTGATCACCTTGCGGCGGTACTTAACCACCAGGACGAGGTGATAAGTCAGCTTAAACACTGAATGATAATTGCTATCCAACTTCATAACTACACCAAGGCTTTCGTTTATTAGTTACTGATTATATTTTACAGCAAATTTTGGTATATTGCAACAAAATTCCGGGCTTACGCCCGGCCGCCCATTCACCACCTGCCTATAGAGGCGGGTGTCCTCTGGGCGGGTTATGATAGAAACAGCGGCTGCATGTGCATTTCCACCAGCAGCGCTAGCACTTCCGCCTCCCGGCGGCTCAGGCGCAGCCGCCGGGCCGCCTCCAGCGCCAGGGGACGGCCCAGCTGATGGTGGCTGTAAAAGGTATACTTGCCCTCCCCGGCGTAGCGGCGGCAAAACTGCTTGCCGGCATCGTGCAGCAGGCAGGCCTGTTTGAGCACAAACAGACGCGGCCGCCCGCCGGCCAGGGGCTGCCACAAATATTCCTGCCGGGGCCATTCTCCGTCCCGCCAGCCGCTTTGCACCATCGCCTCAAAATATTGCAATGTTTTTACACTGTGCTCCCAAACGTCGTCCACATGGTGTCCGCCCTGTTCCATACCTTTGAGTGGTGCCAGAAAGGGAAAAATGCCGCTCCAGAGAGAGGCTACCTCTTCCATCTCCCGCACCCGCTGCGCCGCAGCGGGCAAAAGCAAAATAGCCACCAGTTCAGCACAGATCCGCTCACCGGCGCAACTGGCCAGGCCGGGAGCAGCTTCCCGGATCAAGCGCACCGTGCCCGCATCCAGGGCAAAACCAAGTTGCCCGGCCAGACGAAAAGCGCGCAGGCAGCGCAAAGGATCATCCCGCAGGGCGCTTTTGCCCACCGCCCGGATCAGCCCGGCCCTCAGATCGTCCAGACCGCCTGCCGGGTCAAGCACCCGCAGCACCAGTTCCTCCGCACCATCAACCAGGCACCTTTCCCCCCTGAACACCGCCCCGGCCGCAGCCATTCGGGCTGCTTCCTCCAGCCCAACCGTAACTGCCTGCACCGCCATGTCTCCATAAACGACCGCTGCACTCCCGCTTTCTCCGGGCATACCCGCCGCATCCAGGGGCAAAGCCAGGGCATTGACGGTAAAATCGCGCCGCAGCAAATCGGCCACCAGCCCGCCCGGCGCAATGCCCTCCAGATCCAGCTGCCATTTTTGCCCCCGCCCCACCAGACGGTAAATCCGGCGCTGTTCATCCAGCACCACCAGTGCCGCCCCCGTTTCCGCAGCCAGGGCGGAAGCCAGCTGCCGGGCATCGCCTTCCACCACCAGATCCAGATCGCTTAAAAGGCGCCCCAGCAGCCAATCGCGCACACAGCCACCCACCAGATAGCAGGCAGCGCCGATTTGCCCGGCCACCTGCGCCACCCGGGAAAGCAGACCAACCAGCTTGCTCATGTTTTCCGGCCTCCATTTTTTCTGATGTTTAAATTATACCCAGCTGCTCCAGCAACCGCCACAATCTACTGGTGATACGGATACAATCAATCCCGCAGCGGCGAAAAAAACCGCCCTCCCTTTCCCCGCCGCTGTTCCTATGGTATAATCTTCCTGACACTGTGCGTTATCAGGTGACGAAACCTTAACGTTCCACCTTTACCGGGTCCTTTCCATTTTGCGGGGTGAAACCATGTCGCTGCTGTCGAAACTGCCCATACTGATAGAAACTATCAGCCGGGATGAAGATGTTGTAGCCATGTACCTGTTCGGTTCTCAGGCGACGGGAAAACCAACCCCGCTCAGCGATATAGATCTGGCCATCCTGCTGGATCAAACTGTTCCACAGCAGAATTATTTCAACAAAAAGCTGGCCCTGTTAACCACCGCGACATCCCTGTTGCAAAAAGAGGAAATAGACCTGGTAATATTAAACCAGGCGCCACCCTCCCTCACCTATCGAGTGCTGAGCAAAGGCCACCTGCTTTATGAAAACCCCCGCAAGATAAAACAGCGCATTGGCTTTCAAACCAGAGCGCTCAACCTGTACTTTGATTTTTTGCCTGTGGAAAAAAAACTTTACGCCGGCTTAATCAATCGCTTAAGAAGGGGGGAATATGGTGGTAGATAGGGAAGTAGTGCAAAAGCGCCTCCTCAAACTGGAACAAACTCTGCGCAAGTTGCAAAAACTGTCCCGAACAAGCTGGGAAGAGTATACACAAAATGAAATTCTGCAGGACAGTGCGGAAAGAAATTTACACATCGCCGCTCAAACCTGCATTGACATAGGCAGCCATATTATTGCCGAACGGGGCTACCGCCCCCCATCCAGCTATGCGGACATCTTTACGGTTTTGCATGAAGAAGGTTTAATACCGGAAGACCTGGCCGGCACCATGAGAAAAATTGCCGGCTTTCGCAATATTCTCGTCCACGATTATCTGGATGTTGACCCCCAAATAGTCTACACCTGCCTGCAAAGGCTGGAAGATTTTCAAAGGTTTGCCGAACATGTACTCAACTGGCTGTAAAAGCAAATTGGTTTCCCAAATTATTCAGATGAACAAGCGAGGTGGCAACAATGCTCAACCGCATCCTGGCCGGCCTGGGCCTCTTTATCTACATAATGCAAAGCACAATACAAAGGCCGGCCATCTTTTGAACGGCCGGCTTTTTAGAAGCTTTGCAGAAAAATATCAGGAGAGATCGGAGAAACAGGCGAATTTCGGAAATGTTCAAGATCGCGCGTAACGATATAATCGGCGTTAACTCGTTTGGCACATACCGCAAGCAAAGCGTCTTCATAATCTGTCATTGGCAGTTCAAAAGCCTTTAGACAGTCCCTGTACCCAACTTCAAGCACGCCGATGATTTTCAGCAGCTTGTAGAGCATGTCCCTGGCCTGGCTTTCCTGCATATAGTGACGGCAGGCGATGTAGTAAATGTCGGTCACAATATTGGATGTGATATACGCTTCCACCTTCTCTTCGGCAGATAGAAAAATAATTTTTGCCGCAGGCGCGAAAAATGGTTCGCGTTTGGCGAGTACATCGAGAATTACGTTTGTGTCAATCAAGATTTTCATAACGTTTGAACTTCTCCTCTTTGGCCTCTTCCCTGGTGACCGTGCCCGGCAGAACACCGATCAGGGATTTGGCGAGGGCTACTTTATCTTCCTTTTCCGCTATAAGGCGGGCAACGCGTTTTCCGTTGCGCGTAATAATGATGTCCTCTTTGTCCACGAGAGAGAGATAGCGCCCCATATTTGTCTTGAATTCAGACGATGAAATGATCATTTAAACCACCTCCGGTGATAGGATACTATGGTTCAATATTATTATACACAAAATAGCCACAGAAATAAATAAAACAATGGTCAATACTCTTGCGGAAAGAGTGGTCAAAATTATTAAAAGTTACTGGTCAGTAGCAAAAGCGCAGTACTACGCATGGCGAAAGCCGGCAAGGACACATAAAAAGCACCCGCCAGCCAGATGCGGGTGCTTTTTGTTTGGGCCTGCACATCTGTGAAACAGCAATTGCTTAATCCGCCATACTGCCAAACTCCACCACCCGGTGGCAGAGGCGGCGCAGCAGGGCGGGCTGGTGGCTGATCACCAGCAGGCCCAGGTTGCGTTCGCGGGCGGTGGCCAGCACGGCCTGCCAGATCTGGGCCTGGGTGATGGCATCCAGCATGGCCGTCATCTCATCGGCAATCAGATAGCGGGTGGCCGGTGCCAGAGCCCGCACAATGCAGAAGCGCTGCAGTTCGCCGCCCGACAGTTCGGCCGGGTAGCGCTCCAGCCAGGCCGGGTGAATACTAAAGCGTTCCAGCAGAGAGGGATCCAGCTGCCCGGCTTCGGCCAGCACCCGGCGCATGCGCCAGCGGGGATTAACCGCTTTTTCCGGGTGCTGGAAGACCAGCTGCACCGGGCAGTAGCTCCCCCGGGGCATGGGCACTCCATCCAGCGTCACGCTGCCCGCCCGGGGCTGTTCGTAACCGGCCAGCAGGCGGGCCAGGGTGGTTTTGCCACAACCGCTGGGGCCGGCCAGGCCGACGATCTCTCCCGCCGCCACATGCAGGCTGTAGCGCTGCAGCAGCCAGGGCCCACCCGGATAGCAAAAACTGACTTCCCGGGCTTCAAGTGGCATGGTGACACCTCACTTTACCGCCGCGCAGCATACGCATGACCGGTTTTTGCGCCGCACAGCGGGGACTGGAGATGGGGCAGCGTTTTTCCAGCCAGCAGCCCGCCGCCTCTTCCGGCAGCAGCGCCGCCCCGCCTTCCCCGGGGGCGGCAAAATCGTTCTGGGGCAAAGCCCGCCAGAGGGCCTTGCTGTACGGGTGGCGCAGCGCCTCCCCGCTGCCGTCGAAATCGTCCACCGGCGCTATTTCCAGCACGGTGCCGGCGTAAAACACCGCCAGGCGGTCGGCCACAGCCAGAGCCGCTTCAATGTCGTGGGTGATCAAAAGCACCGCCCGCCCGCCATCGGCCAGCTGGCGCAGGTGGCGCAGGGTCTCCTGCACCACACTGCTGTGCAGGCCGGGCGTGGGTTCGTCGGCCACAATCAGCCGGGCCTCACTCAGCACGGCCGTGCCCACCAGCACGCGGCGGGCCAGGCCGCCGGAAAGCTGAAAGGGGTAATAGCGCCCGATGTTGGCGGGCAGCTGGTAGCGCTGCAGCACTTCCCGCAGCGCAGCGGCTGCCCGTTCCCTTTGCTCTGCCACCGGGGTGCGGCCGGGCGGCAGGAGCTGTTCACCTACCCGCAACAGCGGATTTAAAAAGTTGACCGACTGGGGGATGAGGGCAATCTCCCGCCCGCGCAACCGGTCCTGCTGCCGGGCGTCCAGGGGCTGCCCCGCGTAACAGATCGCCCCCCCGGTCACGGCGTTGGGGGGCAGAATGCCCAAAATGGCATGGGCCAGCAGGCTTTTGCCCGAACCGCTGGCCCCCACCACCGCCAGCACCTCACCGGGATACACTTCCAGATCCATATCCTGAATGGCAGTGATCTTGCTCTTTTGCAGGCCGCCGGTATATTGCTCAAAGGCCACCTGCAGGCCTTCCACGGTTAACAGTGGTACCGGCTGTTTTTCATCCGGCCAGCCCGGCACCTGAACCCGGTCCGCAGCAGCCGCTGTGCTGTATGCCAAAACTTGTTCCTCCCTTCACATCTGCGCCGTGCGAGGACTGAGCAGGGCGCGCAGGGCCTCGCCCAGCATGTCAAAGGCGCGCAACATCACCAGCAGGGCCAGGCCCGGGAAAAAGGCCAGCCACCACTGGCCGCTGGCCAGAAAGCGCATGGATTCCGACAATATGACGCCAATGGCCGGACGGTGGGGCGAAAGGCCAAAACCCAGGAAGGTGATGGAAGCCTCGTGCAGGATGGCGTGGGGGAAAAGCAGCACCAGTCCCACCAGCAACTGGGGCAGCACATGGGGTAAAACGTGCTCCAGGGCCACCCGGTAACGGGGCCGGCCCAGGCGGTAGGCCAGCTGCACATACTCGGCCGAGCACACCTGCAGTGCCTCGGCCCGGATCACCCGGGTCAGAGCGGGCCAGTGGGTGAGGGCAATGGCAACAATAACCCCTCTGGTGCCACCCCCCAGGGTGAAGGCAATCATGATGATCAGCAGCAGGTGGGGCAGGCTCAAAAACAAATCCACCAGCCAGCTGATGGCGGCATCCACGGTCCTGCCCAGAGTAGCTGCCGCCAGCCCCAGCCCCAGGGCCAGGAGCGCACTGACCGTTGCAGCCAGAAGACCCACTTTCAGGCTGAGAGTCAGGCCCTGCAGCGTACGGGCCAGCATGTCCCGGCCCAGCCAGTCGGTGCCAAAGGGATACTGCAGCGAAGGCGCCTGGTTGCGCACCGCCAGCTGGGTCACGGTGCCCGCTTCACCCAGCAGATGGCCGGCGACCAGCACGGTCAGGACCAGCAGCACAATGCCGCCCAGCACCAGCACCAGCTGCCCGCGCAAGGACAACCGCCGGGCCGCCGCACTTTCCAGAGCTACACCGTTCATGCTCTCACCGCCTTCAGGCGCGGATCCACCAGCGCATAAAGGATATCGGCCGCCAGATTGCCGGCATAGACAAACAGGGCGCTAAAAAGGGCAATGCCCAGCAAAAGGGGCACATCGCCGCGCAGGCCGGCCTGCACCGTGGCCTGGCCCAGGCCCGGGTAGGAAAAAATCTGCTCGGCCAGGATGGAACCGCCGAACAGCTCGCTGAACTGGGCAAATTGCAGGCTGATGGCCGGCAGAGCGATATTGCGCAGGCCGTGCCGCCGCAAAAGAGCAAAGCCCCGCTCTCCCCGGGCCAGGGCAAACAGCCAGTAATCGCTCTCCATCACTTCCAGCAGTTTCTGCCGGGTGTGCAGAGCGATGTTGGCCACCCCCACTATGCTCAGGGTGAGGGCCGGCAACAACAGGTGGTGCAGCCTCTCACCCAGGGTGACCTGGGCGGCCAGCTGGCCGGGCGGCGCGGCCAGGCCAATGGGCGTAAGCTGCAGCCAGACCGAAAACACCATCATCAGCAAAAGGCCCAGCCAGAAGGCGGGCGTGGCGGCCAGGGTCAGGCAGTACCACTTGATGGCCCGATCCACGGCCGAGCCCCGCCGGTACCCCGCCCACACCCCCAGAGCAAAGCCCAGCAGGCCGGAAATTAGCCAGGCCGTTCCCATTAGGGCCAGAGAGGCCAAAAAGCGTTCCCGGATCACCTCGGCAACCGGGCGGCGGAAGATCAGCGAGGTGCCCAGGTCGCCCTGCAGCAGGGCTGCGGCCCAGCGGGCAAAGCGCACCGGGGGCGGGTCATTCAGCCCCCAGCGGGCGGCAATCAGCTCGCGCTGTTCGGGGCTAACCCGCAGCATATCGGCTCCCACATAGGCCTGCACCGGGTCGATGGGCGAATGGCACACCAGCCAGAACAGAAAAACGCTCACGGCGACCAGCAGGACGGCCAGTCTGGCCGCCCTGCCGGCAATAAACCTGCTCCAGAAAGCAAAATTGTTCATTTTCTCTTCCACTCCACAATATTGGCCGTGATGGGCCAGCCGTGGCCGTGCGGCTCAATGCGATTCTTACCGGTGTCCAGGTTCTCCCGCACAAAGTAGCAGTGGTTGATGTTCACCAGCCAGGCCCAGGGCGCGTCACCCAGGGCGGAAAGGCCGGTCCGGCCGTCCCACTGGGCCAGCTGCCAGTACTGGTTGGCCTGGGCCGGGTCGGTGGCCTGCAGAGCCTGGTCCAGATACTTGTCCACCGTGGGGTTGCTGTAAAAGCCCGGGTTGAACCACTCCACACCCCGGTTTTTGCTGTGGAAAAGGTTGTACATTTCCAGCGGGTCGTGGCTGCCCCAGCCAAAGAGCACGGCATTGGCGTGCATGAGCTGCTTGATGTCATCCCAGCTCTTGCCCTCAACAGTGATGTCAATGCCCAGAGGCTTAATCATGTCGCGCACGGCCATAGCCAGGGACTGGCGGGTGCTGTCACTGGCCGGGTAAACCAGGGTAAAGCGGGCTTTAAGGCCGCCTTTTTCCAGCACCCCGTCCCCGTCTTTGTCCTGCCACCCGGCCGCGGCCAGCACTTTTTTGGCCCCCTCCACATCGGCGTCCTTAAGCTCGGTCTGGGGATTCCACCAGGGTAGGTTATCGCACACAGTGTAAGCGGGCCGCCCCTGCCCCTCCAGCACAGTATTCACCAGGGTCTGGCGATCCACCGCCAGGTTGATGGCCCGGCGGATAGCCGGGTCGGCTGTCACATCATTGCCCACGGGCCGGCCGTCTTTGGTCTTTTGTCCGGACGGCACAGTGGGGAACATAATACCCCGGTTATCCACACTCTGCACCGCTACCAAACGCATGCCGGGAACGGTCTGTTTGACAAACATGTGGGGCACGGCGGCCACATCCACCTGGCCGGCTTTGGCGGCGGCAAAGGCGGCATCCTCGCTCAAGAACAGGAAAGTCACCTTCTTAAAAGCCGGTTTGGGCCCGTAATAGTAGGGGTTGGGTTCTACAATGAGCTGCTGGCCCTTGTCCCACTGCACCAGTTTGTACGGCCCCGAACCCACGGGATTTTTGGCATAATCGCCGCCGTGGGCATGTTTGGGTACAATGCCCAGCGTGATCAGCAGATTTATAAAGGTAGACTGGGCTTGTTTGAGCTTAAACTGCACGGTATGCTCGTCCAGCGCCTGGACGCCGGCCAGCACGTTTAAATCCACGACCGAACCGCTTTTGGCCGCGGTTGCATAGGTATAGGCCACATCGGCGGCGGTTAGCGGCTTACCGTCGGAGAACCTGGCATCATTACGGATTTTCACCGTCCAGGTCAGGCCGTCCGGACTCACCTGGTAGTCGGTGGCCAGATCTTTGACAATGTTTAAGTCGTTGTCCCGGGTGAGCAAGGTGCTCTGAAAGAGCGGCGAACCGTAGCGCCCCCAGCCCGTGGTGGGGTCGAAACCGGCATCGGGCTCGCCGCCAATGGCCAGCACCAGCTCATCCGGTTTGGCTGCCGCCTGTCCTTCCCCCGGGCCGCCTTTCCCGTCCGGCTGACCGGAACTGCCGCAGCCCGCCAGCAATAGAACCAGGGCCAGCACTGCCATCAGCAAAACCGGCCCGGCTGCCGCCCAGCGGCGGCTCCTCTTTACTCCTGCTCTTCCCCACCTGCTTTGCCTGCTGTCCTGCATCACAAGCCGACCTCCTTGAAATTATTTTGGTTAAACAAAAAGCCACGCCGCCCTTTTCCGTCTGCGTGACGGAAAAAAGCCTGCGTGGCTTGTGTTTCCTTAAAACCATCGCCCTGTCGCCGGTATACCCCGGGCGCAATTCGTTGCGCTTTGAGATTTAATTATTCGCCGCCCCGGGCAATTATCCTGCTTATTCTGACAATTTTTTGGCACCAGTCCTCCCTGGGCATCAGTGCTGGCTGGACTCCAGGTGGAAAAAGGAAATATAATATAAAATCAAAGATATTATGGGAGTGAGTTTATATGGCCGTGATCCTTTCCGACAGGGTTTACACTGTTGAAGATTATTTGCAACTGCAGGATGATCAACAGTATGAGTTAATTGGAGGAAAACTGATTATGGTACCACGGCCCAGGTATAAACATCAGAAAATCGCCGGCAGATTTTTTATGAAAATGGAAAATTTCCTGGAAAAAAATCCTATGGGAGAAGCGGTGCAGGAGGTTGATGTCCACCTGGGAGATGAGGTGGTAGCTCCCGACGTGCTTTTTATCTCCCGGGAACGCCTGGATATTATCGGAGAACAGCATATCCAGGGAGCGCCGGATCTGGTGATTGAGATTTTATCTCCAGCTACAGCTATACATGATAAAAAGAAAAAAAGCCGGTTATACCTCATCCACGGTGTAAAAGAATACTGGCTGGTGGATCCGGATAACCGGCTGGTAGACGTGTACGTGGCCGGGGAAAAAGAGTGGCGCTGGATGGGTACTTTTGACCAGGAGGACGTTTTAACCACGGACTTATTGCCGGGTTTGGAAATAAGACTGGCTGACATCTTCAAGGGGTTGAGAAATTAAAAA
Organism: Desulfurispora sp.; assembly: GCF_052744395.1. Classification (NCBI taxonomy): domain Bacteria; kingdom Bacillati; phylum Bacillota; class Clostridia; order Eubacteriales; family Desulfurisporaceae; genus Desulfurispora; species Desulfurispora sp. The sequence continues at coordinate 9,822 of NZ_JBRAJI010000030.1, forward strand.
AAGCCCGGCTACAGATCCCGCCGGGCAAAGCGGCGCACCGCCAGCCAGAGAAAGAACCCGATATAAAAAAGGGTGTACACCGTCATCCAGATGCTGGGCCGGCTGGCTGCGCCAAAGGGGCCGCTGGTCAGAAAGTTTATGGCCCCGCTCCCCATAAGCTGCCCCAGCATCTGGCGGTAAATAGCATCGGTGGGCAGCAGCAGGCTGGTTATGATGCCGGTGTTGATTAGTGCAGTGTTCTGAATCACCGTGCCCACCTGCTCCAGCAGGCCGCCCAGCAGAGCCAGACCGTAAAGCATAATCAGCAGCACCCCGTTGCCGATGGTGGGCAGAAAATTGCCGCTCCACAGTCCCAGGGCCAGCAGCAACAGCGGCTGCAGGCAGAAAAGCAAAAGGCCCTTTACGGCTCCCGCCGCCGTGAGAAAGGGCAGCTGCCCGTGGTTGGCGTACAGGTTGACCCCTAAAATGGCGCTGTAAAACAGCGCGCCGAAGGCCAGCAGCATGGCGGCCAGGCCCAGGAATTTGCCCAGCACTATTTCACCGCGCCGCACGGGCTTGGTCACAATGGTGTACAGCGTGCCGTCCTCGATTTCCCCCGCGATAGTGCCGGCCACCGCCGCTACCGCCAGAAAAGCGCTGACCATGCTGGCAAAGTACAGTCCCAGGGATAAAAGCTGGGACAGCATCAGATTTTTGTACAGCGGGTTGACCTCTCTACCCGCATAATGCAAACCGGTGCCGTAAAGGAGCAAAAAGCCCAGGGTGAGCAGCAACACCAGTAAAAAAACCTTTTTGCGCACCATTTCCTGCAGGGTATGCCCCGCCATGACCAGAACCGGCACTTTAGCTTTCCCCCTCCCGCACCAGCTGCACAAAAATTTCCTCCAGAGAGTTTTTTACCGTCAGCTCGTAAAGCAGGCCGTGCTGTTTGACCACCAGTTCGCTCAAGGCCGGGATTTGCTCACGGCTTTTCAGGCTCAAAGCAATCCGTTGCCCCTGCACGGTCATATTCTCCCCGTAACCTTCCAGAGCTTCCAGCAGCGCCCGGTGAGGATTGCCCACCTGGAGCACCACTTCCACCCGGCCTTTGAGCAGCTCGTCCACCCGGCCCGCGGCCACAATGCGCCCCCGGTTGATAATGGCCACCTCCCGGCACAGGGCCTCCACCTCGCTCAGCAGATGGCTGTTTAAAAAAATGGTTTTGCCCTGCCGGGCCAGCTCCCGGATGATTTCCCGCACTTCCCGCCGGCCCAGGGGGTCTAAAGCCGAAGTGGGCTCATCCAGAAACAACAGGCGCGGTTCGGGCAAAAGGGCGGCGGCCAGGCCGATGCGCTGCTGCATACCCTTGCTGTAAGTGCCCACCCGCTGTTTTTCAAAACCGCGCAGGCCCACCAGTTCCAGCACTTCCCCGGTGCGCCGGCGGGTCTGCTCGGGGGTCATCCCGTACAGGGCGGCATGAAAGCGCAACAGGTCCTGACCGGTCATCCAGGGGTGATAGCGGAAGTTTTCCGGCAAAAAACCCATCTGGCGCCTGGCCTGCCGGTCGCCCAGGTGCCGGCCCAGCAGCCAGGCTTTGCCGGCGGTGGGGAAAAGCAGCCCCACCAGCACCTTGACAAAAGTGCTCTTGCCGGCGCCGTTGGGTCCCAGAAAACCAAAGATTTGCCCCTCGGAAACCGAGAGGCAAACGTCCTGGCAACCGCCCTTGCCGTTGTACTGTTTGGTGAGATGGTAGGTTTCTATGACCATATCACTTTAACCTTTCTGCCAGTTCCAGACACTTTTCCAGACTCAGACGACCGTACAGCATGTGGGAAACGCCGTCTTTGTGCCAGATCAGAGTACCGGTGCCGGCCGCCTCACCCTGGCCGGAGAAATACACGCCCTGGGTACCGTCCACCACTACCTCCCGGGACTGCCCCTCCATGACCGGAATCAGCGCCGTATGCTGCCAGTCCTGCACCGCGGCCAGCTGGCGGCGCAGGTTGTCGGGCAGGATGGGCAGTTCCAGCAGCGCCTGGCGCAGGGCCGCCACATCCACTCCCCGGGGCACCACCAGTTCGGGAGCGGGCATCTGGACGTGGGTAATGGTGCTTTGCCCCTGGGGCTCCCTGTACACCGTCCGGTAAGCATCCCCTGTCTTAATGATGAATTCCTGACCGTCCAGCTCGGCAGGCAGCAGTTGCTGTCCGCCCAGAGACTGCAATATGGCATTGGCCTGTTCCACCTGCAGGCGCAAGCTGAGCTGGTTGGCCTCTTCTTTTTCCACATACTCTACATAAGGCTGGTAATCCTGGATCACTCGGAAAGGAAAGGATGCCTGCTGCCTGGCTGCCGCCAGGGTAATTTTGCTGGTCCGGGATTTATGCGCCACCCGGAACTGGCCCAGATTTTCCAGCCGGATTTCGCCCTGGGATTTTTCCAGGTGCTGGCGCAGCTGGCTCAGGTCCTCCGCGCTGATCTGCACGGTCTGGATTTTCTCCACCCGGAAGATTTGCAGCAGGTTTTCGGCAAAGCCCCGTACCGGCTGCAGACTAAAAGTGCCGCCCAGCAGGGCCACCCCGGCCGCTACGGCCACCACCTTTTTCAATCTGGAGAGCATTGTATCACCCTTTCGCCAATTATTGTCTGAAACGCCTTCACCGGCCAGCAGTTTTTGCCAGGCCGTCTCGGTCTGGACAGGTATCCGGGATACGTGCGCCGCGTAATCGGCCAGGCAGGAGCGGGCAAAGGCCCGGTTTTCCTCCAGCCGCGCCAGCTGCTCCCGGCAGCCGGGACAGCTTTGCAAATGCTGCTCCACTTCCTGCTTTTGGGCGACAGGGAGTTCACCGTCCAGATAGGCCTGCAGTGTACCGGCATTATAGCACATTATCGCTCCCCCCTCTGCCTTTGGTACTCCGCCCGGAAGCGCTCCAGGGCCCGGGCTAAAATGGTACCCACCGAGCCGTGCCTGATCTCCAGGGCGCAGGCAATTTCCCGGTAGCTGTAACCGGAAAACTTCAGCAGGAGACAGAGGCGGTCCCGGTCCGTCAGCTGCTGCAAAGCCGACCGCACCTGGCGCACCTCCTGCTGGCGCAAAAATAAATCGTCAATAGAGACAATCTTATCCTCTCCCGGATCAAACAGCCTGCTTTCTCTGGCCTGGCGGCTTTTTTCCGCCCGCAGGTAGCTGTAGGCCAGGTTGGTGGCCACTTTGGCCAGCCAGCCGCCCGGGTTCTGCCATTCCCGGGGCGGAGAGGTGTAGAGCCTTAAAAAGGTCTCCTGGGCCAGATCCTCCGCCGCGCTCTTTTCACCCAGCAGATAATACAGCTGGCGCAACACGGCCGGATAGTAGGTGTGAAAAAGTTCCTGAAAACTGGTGGGGCAAGAAAGGTTGTCCCCCGGGGACTGTTTTTGGTTAATAACCTGGGGCACCTCCCCTCGGTCATCTGATCACCGCGGTTTCACTATTATAACCGAGCCGGCAGCGAATTTGTGACAGGGCGGAGGAATAAAAAATCCACCACACCTTGATTAAGCCAGCGCATTTCATCAAACCTATCCCAGGATGCTTTTCCTGTTTCACACACAGCGGCTGTCTGGCTGAGCACAAAAAAATTTTATTGACCAAACGATTAGCAAAAGTTATGATTTTACTAACCACATGGTCAGCATGGCTGAGAGGTGATTTGATCCTTGCCTTTAAAACTTTACGCCCGGGAACAGATTCTGGAGGCCTGCCTGGCCGTGTTTGCCCGCCACGGTTATAACCATACTTCAGCTGCCATGCTGGCCGAGGCAGCCGGCATATCCAAGGCCCTGATCTTTCATCATTTTAAGAGCAAACGCGAGCTGTATCTGCTTGTTTTGCACCGGTGCATAGAAAAATTCAGCCAGGAACTGGCGCTTAACACCCTGCCGGAACACAAAGATTTCTTCGCCGCCATTAATGAATTCAGCCGATTAAAACTCGCATACTATCAGAAATATCCGGACGAATACAAAGTAGTGCGGGAAGCCTTCTATAATCCGCCCGATGAACTAAAGGCGGAAATTGAGCAAAGGTTCGGCACGTGGCTCGCCGCCAGGAACAAAATGCTGGAACAATTATTCTCAAAAGTCTCGCTCAGGGAAGGAGTGGAGCGCAGGCAGGCCCTGGAACTGATCAAAATCGTGCTGGATTACATGGAAGAAAAGTATCTGGCGGTGCTGAAAGCGGATAACAATTTGGATCCAGGATACTGGGAAGGTATCATCGATGAGATGAATACATTTTTGGCTATGGTCCGTTATGGAATAGAGCGGTAAAGCACGGCCCTGTTATGAAGGCACAGCCGCACAACCACCAGGTATTGAGGAGGTAGCCCGCATGAATTCCTGTGTGCTCGATTTCCACGAGATTGACCAAACAAAGCTGGCGCTGGTCGGCGGAAAAGGCTTTAACCTGGGGCAGTTGACCAGAATTGAGGGCATCCGCGTACCGGAGGGATTTTGCGTCACCACCCGGGCATACCAAAAGATGACCGGAGCAAACCGGGAGCTAAAGGCACTGCTGGATCAATTGTCGGCAACCAGGGCCAACCACCGGGAAAATATAGCCGCTATTAGCAGTAAGATTCGTCAGGTCATTGAGGAAATACCGCTTGCCGGGGAGATTGCGGAAGCAATCCTACACTATCTCACCAAACATGGAGAAGAGCACGCCTACGCCGTGCGTTCCAGCGCCACCGCCGAGGATTTGCCGGGGGCCTCCTTTGCCGGGCAGCAGGAAACATACTTGAACATCAAAGGTAAAGAGGCCATCCTAAAACATATCAGCAAGTGCTGGGCATCGCTGTTCACCGACCGGGCGGTGATCTACCGCCTGCAAAACGGCTTTGACCACCGCAGGGTCTACCCGGCCGTGGTCGTCCAGCGGATGGTTTTCCCGCAGGCATCGGGGATCATGTTCACGGCCGACCCCGTTACCTCCCACCGGAAAGTTTTGTCCATTGACGCCGGGTTCGGGCTGGGCGAAGCGCTGGTCTCCGGCCTGGTCAGTCCCGACATCTACAAAGTGCGCGACGGCAGAATCATCGACAAGCAAATATCCGCCAAGCAACTGGCTGTGTACCCAGTGGAAACAGGCGGCACAGAAGTACGGACAATAGAACCCGGCCGGCAAAACGTTCAGGTGTTAACCGACGAGCAAATTTTACAGCTGGCGAGCATGGGGCGCCAAATAGAAGCGTATTTCGGCCACCCCCAGGACATCGAATGGTGCCTGGCCGGTGATGTGTTCTATATTGTGCAGAGCCGTCCCATCACCACCCTGTTCCCGGTACCCGAAAACGACGGGCGGATGCGGATCTACGTCTCCATAGGCCACCAGCAAATGATGACCGATGCCATTAAACCGCTGGGGATGTCCTTCTTCCAGTTGCTATCCGGTGATTTACCCATGCGCAGAGCCGGGGGCAGGCTGTTCTGGGAGGTCACACACGACCTGGCCTCGCCCATCAGCCGCCAGTTCCTGCTCAGCACACTGGGTAAGAGTGACCCGCTGGTAAAAAACGCGCTCACCAGCTTGATGCGGCGAGAAGGTTTTATGGCCTCCTTGCCGCGCGGCAAAAGCTCCATCAGCCTGCGCACCGAGGGAATGTCCCTGGCCATGCTGGTGCAGGCCTACAGGATTTACCGTAAAAACGACCCGGCAATCGTTGAAGATCTCATTGCCCGCAACGAGGCCTCGGTTAAGGACTTGCAGCAAAGGATCGCCAAGGTTTCCGGGGTTCCACTGTTTGACTTCATTATCCAGGACTTCAAACAATTAAAAGACATTATGTATGATCCCCGCAGCGCGGGAGCAATCATGGTGGGGATACTGGTAGCGGGCTGGATCAACAAGTATATGGAAAAATGGCTGGGCGAAAAGGGAGCATCCGACACGCTTTCCCTAGCGGTGCCCCACAACGTCACCTCCGAAATGGGGCTGGCGCTCCTGGACGTAGCAGATGTCGTCCGCCAGTATCCGGCAGTAATGGAATATTTTCAGCAGGCCAGCGAGGAGACCTTTTTTGAAGATCTGGCCAAACTGGAAGGTGGTAGCACTGTCAGCCGTTCCCTGTACGCCTATTTGGAAAAATACGGTATGCGCTGTACCGGCGAGATTGATATCACCAGACCCCGCTGGAACGAACAGCCCACCGCCCTTATACCCGCCCTCCTCAACAACATCAAGAACTTTGCGCCCAATTCGAGCCTCCTCAAGTATGAGCAGGGAAGACAGGAAGCAGCGCGCAAGGAGCGGGAACTTATAAGCCGCCTGGAGCAATTGCCCGGCGGCAGACGAAAGGCCCGGAAGACCCGGCACATGATTAGCATATTGCGCAACTTTATCGGCTACCGGGAGTATCCCAAGTATGGCCTCATCCAGCGTTTCTGGATCTACAAGCAGGCCTTGCTGAAGGAGGCCGCCAGGCTGGTGCAAAAAGGGTTCATCCGGGGGAAAGAAGACATCTATTACCTCACCTTTGAGGAATTGCGGGAGGTTGTGCGCACAAACCGGCTGGATTACCGGATCATCACCACCAGAAAAGAGGAATACCGGGTCTATGAAAAGCTGTCGCCGCCCCGGGTGATGACTTCCGAGGGCGAAATCATCTCCGGCGAATTCAACACCGGAAATATCCCCGCAGGCGCCCTGCCGGGCATTCCGGTTTCCGCCGGCGTCATCGAGGGCCGCGCCCGGGTCATCCTAAAAATGGAGGATGCCAACCTGGAAGAGGGGGACATCCTGGTCACCACCTGCACCGATCCCAGCTGGACGCCGCTTTTCGTATCGGTCAAGGGGCTGGTGACCGAAGTGGGCGGACTGATGACCCATGGTGCCGTCATCGCACGGGAATACGGCCTTCCGGCAGTGGTAAGCGTGGAAAAAGCCACACAGCTGATCCGGGACGGACAGCGGATCCGGGTAAATGGAACCGAAGGGTATGTGGAAGTGATTTAACCGGCCTGTATACAGCCCCTACCTTTATAGCCAGGTGGGGGCTGCTTAACGCTTACCTTCCTCTGCAACATCCCCAAAAAGGATTCGCATAAAATCTCGTCTACCATATAGCACTCTGGCCACATATACAATATCATTTTCATAACGGTAAAAAACTGTATATTGCCCGCATACAAGGTAACGATAGCTTGTTTCAATTTTAATAACAGAGGACAAGGACGCTCCAATCAACGGGAATTCCATCAGATCCCTGAATCGTTTGGTGATTTTGGCCAGTACATTCGTTGCTGCTGTAGGATTACCTAATTCTTCGGAAATGTATTCTTTTATCTCCATCATATCCTTTTGCGCTTTGGGCGAGATTTTAAGATTGGCCATTCGCTACCCCCAGGGACGCTTCCAGTTCATCAATGCTTAGCCATCCATTTTCACGCCCTGCCTTTTCCCCTTGAGCAAGTTCAGCAAGCAATTTTAATTTTGCGTGCATTTTTTCATACTCTTGTATATCCATAACCACATAGCGTCCACGGCCATTTTTTGTTAAAAAGACCGGTGAACCCTCCTCTATGCTGCGCAATACTTCATTATAATTCCTTAAATCGGAAATTGGCTTAATGTTAGGCATAAAACCCCTCCTTACTGCTGTTATTATTGTAGCAATATTATTCGTAAAATACAACAGCAACAATGAAGGGGCTTAGAATTTTTCATTCGTGTTCGTAACATTAGGAGACGGGCTTCCGCCATAAAAAGCTCTACAATATCGAAAGCAACATGGTCTTTGCCAGCAGCGGTCAGCACTCTCTCTAATAGCTGATGGGCTCCTATGGCAAAGACATTGGCCCAGCGCAAAAGTGTCATTCTTGCTAATTTGCCCCAGGGCATAGGTGCTTTTCAGTTCTTTGAAGGTCAAGGGCCCTGGTGACCGAAGTGGGCGGGCTAATGACCCATGGCGCCGTCATCGCGCGGGAATACGGCATTCCAGCAGTGGTCAGCGTGGAAAGAGCCACACAACTGATCAAGGACGGACAGCGGATCCGGGTGAACGGAACAGAAGGTTACGTGGAAGTGATTTAACCGGAGACGGGCAGGTGAACCGGTCGGTCTCCGGTCATCTGACATCACTGCCTGGGTAACCATCTTATTTTCCAAATACCATTTTCCTTTATACATGACCAGGGCTCCCAATCAAACGATGTAACTTTATTATCAATACGAATCTTATATGACAAAAAGACCGTTGCCCTATCTTTAGAGTATAATAAAAAATCCTCAATATCATAGTGTTCAACAAAGGAATTGTCTCTCTTCATTTCATGAATGAATTGTTCGTAAGAAATATCGTCAGGTACTTGTGTGAGTTGATACATAAGCCAATAGTCTCTTTGCCTTTCCGCTTGTAAATACTCATCTAAAACATCTACTGGAGTTTTACCATATTTATCCTTGGAAGATGATAAATATAATCCCTCATTTAACTGTTTACATTCTGCAACTTGATTTTTCAAAATACTTTCTAACTGTTCCATACGTAACATCAAATTACCATTTATTTCTCTTAAGTTATGGAAACTATATCCAAGTATGATAAACGCTATGGTGAGCAACGTCAATAAGATTTTTTGGAGCATTTTATTAACATTCCTTCCTATATTTCCAGAATAAAGGCTGCTCTTTCCAAGAATAGCCTTTTAGATTAATAATATTTAATTAATAAGCCAAATTATATGCCTGACTACCAGCTTCATAATAACCTTTTAAGGCATTATATAGATCATTGAAATATACTATATGATATCCCGTATAGCTAGTATTGTAGTGAGGATCAACAATTCTTACGGTAGAGGAAGATTTTACGGGTTGCGAAGTAGAATCGTCAATAACTTTGTTCATTCCATCAACAACAACGTAATGGTAAGACACTTTTCCATTATAATAGGGTAGATAGCTAGTTTTAATAAGACATAAAACAGGTTGTCCAGAAGAAAAAATATTATAGTCAAGAATATTCCAGAGCTTATCATAATCTGTGTTTTTCTTGATAGTAGATACATTGAAACTGTGAATACCCGATAAATAACTATTTAGATTATTTCTTAAATTTAGTGTATTTGCACCACTTTTTGTAGTACCAGTCTGATTTGCAATAGTATTTTGCTTTTGATATTCCGTACTACCGCTAACACTTCCTATTCTGCCGTTATAATCGATTATTTGAAGACTTGACGCCGGTCCACACCAATAAGTTGTCTGTTGAACATGATGAGGTACATTAAGAATTTTTTCTTCATTATAATGCCATAGGGGACTGATTCCTGTAAAATTTTTCTGTGGCCGTTTGGATAATATTTTTATGATTTCAGAGTACCGCGCATTACTCTCCTGATTTGCTTTGAGTAATTCCGCCTTGCTAGCAGTATCAGGCTGAAGATTTATACTGCTTTCATCAACATTGTCGAGGTTAGCAAACACAGGTAACGGGCAAACTGCAAACATGAAGCAGATTAACAACAAATAAATTATTCTACTCATATTTATCCCCCTTGCAGCACTGAATTTAGAAATAGCAAAAAACCACAAATTATAAATGTTAAGAAAAACACAGGTTACCTTTTTCCATATTGCGGGCTCCAAGGTTACAAAATCAATATCTTATTCCATCGCTGTCACGTTGAAGTCAGTTGGATCTAGATAAAATAAATCTGCTCAATGTCACCTCCCCCAGGAATTATTCTAATTGTTTTAATGATTGCGTCCTGATTGCGTTTCGTTTGTGTTCGGTTAATGCGAAAAACTACAATATATAGTCACTCATGGTGCCTGACAAACAATATATTGTATATCATAATACTTAACCGAACACGAATGGATTGCGTTTATATTAAGACGCAAAGAAACGGCTTCTGGATCCCATTTCAAAAAATATTTATAAAAATAATTTTTTGCAATAAAATGATCCAAATTTATTTTTCCTCCGTCATAATAAAAACAGCTATAGTATAAGTCCAGCGGTACTTGCTTATGCTCCGGTTGAAGATGGCTAATCACCTGCTTAATAATTTCTTTTTCTTCATTACATAAAATTGCTTTTTCAGGGGAACACAATTGATCCTCTAAGTGTATTTCTCCGGTATCTTCCAACAATGTGCATTCTAAGCGTTTACGCATAATGTCTCTTGCTGCGTTGGCAGCTATGCGGCAGAGCCAGATTTCTAGCCTGGAAGGATCTTTAAGTTGATCAATTTTGCTTTATAGTTTTAAAAATGCTTCGTGAGTTGCATCTTCAGCAAGTCCAAAATCGTTGCAAATGAAAAATGCAGCCTTGAAGGCAGATTTGTAAAACAGTTCATAAACAAAGCGAAAGGCCTGTACATCTCCTTTTTTTAATTTCTGAACAATTGTTTCTGTTTTCAAAAGAAAACCTCCCCTAATAGTGTTAGGACAGGGAAGGATGCCCCAAAACATTCCGTTAACCGACAATTTTGCTTCCCTGGGACATGACCCAGGATGGCGGTTTCCCTGGTTTTTCCTTTTTGGTAAATGTTATATTCTTTGAAAATATGACAAATCCTTCAAATCAATGGTATATATGTTTTTCCCAAAACAAAAATTGACCACCTGTGCGCTTGAGCAAGACTTGACCTTGTAAGGTGATAATAAAACAGCCAGAGCAAGACCGATCTCCCTGCCAACCGGTCTTGCTCTGGCTCAAATTTTCATCGTTTTTTCTTACAAATTTTCCCCTTCCGCCGCGGGCTGCGGGCGAAACTTGCACCCGTAGCGCACCACACCTTCCTCCTCGTAAATGCGCCGGAACACGACCTCTACCGGCAGGCCGATGTAGATGTCCTGCGGCGGGATTTCCACCAGCTGGGCAATAATGCGGGGGCCTTCTTCCAGTTCCACCAGCGCCACGGGGTAGCTGCCGCGGCAGCGGGCCAGGTCGGCGAATTCGGGCGGAGCACCGCCCCCGGCAATGATGGTGTATGAGTACACTGTCCCCCGGCCGCTTAAAGGGACATCCTCAAATTCCGTTCCGGTTAAACAGTAGCGGCAGACCGCCTTGGGCGGGAAGTTAATCCGGCCACAGTTCAGGCACCTTTGCCCCACCAGCCGGTAGCGCCGGGACACAGTACGGCGGTACATGGGTATGGAGATATGGGCGCCCATACCAGCACCTCCCTATCAACTAATTTGTGTATCACTGCCATCAGCAGCCTGCTGCTCTGCCACAGCCGGCTGCTCCCGCTTGTTCAAACAATCCCCTGCAGCCGCAGGTACTGGACATAGCTGAGGTATTTCTTGCGCTCCAGCAACGCGTTTACAGACCAGGCGGGCGGCAGCAGCGGCCCGGACAGCTTAAAGCTCAAGGCGCAGCTGCCGGAACCGAGCGCGCTGGTAAGCAGCAATATCCGCTGCCCCACATCCAGCTGCTCCAGCGCCCGGCACAGTCCCAGAAAGGGCGTGGCCGCCCCACAGTCGCCCACCAGAGAATATACCGCTCCCTGCTCCACCTGCGGCGCGCTGAAGCCCAGCTGCCGGGCCTGGTTCAGGTAAGCTCTTGCCCCGCTCTGGGGCAGCACGGCCTGCCCGTAGTCGGCCGGCTTTGCCCCCAGCTTCTGCAGCAGCCCGCCCAGCGCGGCGTTTGACACTTCCCGGGCGGCCGCAGCGGCGTAGGCCGGCACGCCGATGTCCCGCACGGCGATATCACCGGGCCGGCGGTAGCGCAGACCCGGATACTCGGCGGCATAAGCCGCCGCACCTTCCAGTTCCAGACCTGCCCCCTGCCGGGCCAGCACATAAGCGCAGGCGCCACCGCCGGCGGCCTGCTCCAGTTCACCGGTCGCGGCCGGCGCATCGGCAATCACCACCAGCGCCCAGGGGCGGTCGGTCAGATCCAGCAGCCCGGGAGCGGCCAGAAAGGCTTCGGCGCCGGCCAGGAGGGAGTGACCAAAGTGCCCGGTCAGCACATCAGACGGCAGGCCCAGGGCTTCCACCAGGGTGCCGGCCATAAATTTTTCCTGGTAGGGGAAGCTGGCCGATGCCAGTACCAGCACGCCAATCCGGCCGGGATCCACGCCGGCCATAGCATTGCGGGCTGCGGCCACGGCCATGGTCAGCACATCCTCATCAATATCGGGCACGGCTTTTTCCTGTAGATCTGCCGAGCAGCCACCCAGAGCACTAACATACTCCTGCCGTGTCAGGCGCAGGTAGGGGATGTAGGCCCCGCAGGCGATCACTGTGCTTTTGGCCATGCTCACGCACCCCCCCGGTAAATGAACACCGCTGCCGTACCACCCGAGCCGCCCACATTGTGGGACAGGGCCAGCCCGGGGTTTTTCAGCTGCCGGGAGGGCTCCCTGGCCTCGCCCCGCAGCTGGCTGAAGATCTCCACCGCCATGCCCACGCCGGTAGCCCCGATGGGGTGACCCTTGGCCTTCAGCCCGCCGCTGTTGTTCACCGGCAGGCGGCCTTCCCGGCGGGTGGTTCCCTCTTCCAGCAGGCGCCAGGCCTCTCCTTCCCGGCAAAAGCCCAGGTCGGCGTAGGCCATGATTTCGGCAATGGTAAAGCAGTCATGCACTTCGGCAAAGGAAATATCCGCCGGTTTCACCCCCGCCTGCTGGTAGGCCGCGGCGGCAGCCCGCCGGGTGGCGGCCAGCCCGGTGATGGAATCGCGGTCGTGGATGGCCAGGTAATCGCTGGCCACGGCAAACCCTTTCAGGTAAACCAGCCGGTCGGTAAAGCTGCGGGCTATTCTGGCGTTGCACAGCAGCACCACTGCCGCTCCATCGCTAGTGGGGCTGCAGTCCCAGATATTGAAGGGATGGGCCACGGGTGCACCCCGCAGGGCCTCTTCCAGGGTAATCTCCTTGCGAAACTGGGCTTTGGGATTATCCAGGGCGTGGCGGTGGTTTTTCACAGCCACCATGGACAGGTGCTCCCTTTTCAACCCGTACTGGTGCATGTATCTGGCCGCCATGAGCGCGTATATGCCGGCAAAAGTGGAGCCGGCCAGGCGCTCGTACTCGGTGTCGCCCGAAACCCCCAGCCAGTACCGGCCCTTGGCCGAGGACACATCGCGCATCTTTTCCACCCCGGCCGCCAGCACCAGGTCGTACTTGCCGGCCGCCACCGCGCAGGCCGCACTGTACAGGGCGTAACCCCCCGAAGCGCAGGCATTTTCCACCCGCACCGCGGCAATGTGGGGCAGGCCCACATGCCCCATCAGCAGCGGAGCCAGCTGTCCCAGCTGGAAACCGCTGCCGGCACTCAAACAGCCGATGTAGGCGGCCTGAATCTGCTGCGGGTCCAGCCCCCGGTCCACACTTTTCAGCATTTCCCGGTAGGCCAGAGCAAAGAGTTCCTTCACCCCCAGTTCGGGAAAATCGCCGTAGCGGGTCTGCCCGGCACCAACAATGGCCACTTCCTGCATTGGACCACCTTCTCTCTTTTCTACAACTCGAACTCCTTGAGCAGCTGACCGGCGATAATCAGGCGCTGGATTTCGTTGGTTCCTTCATAAATGCGGGTGATGCGGGCATCGCGGTAAAATCTCTCCACCGGAAACTCTTTCATATAACCCATGCCGCCGTGGATCTGCACCGCCTTGTCCACTACCCGGGCCAGTGCTTCAGTAACGAACATCTTGGCCATGGGACCCTCCTTGTACATCGGCAGCCCCTGGTCCACCATCCAGGCCACCCGCCAGGTCAGAGCACGGGACGCTTCGGTGTCGGCGGCCATCTCGGCCAGCATCCACTGGATAGCCTGGAAGCTGGCGATGGGTTGGCCGAACTGCACCCGCTGCTGGGCGTATTTGACCGACAGTTCCACCAGCTTGTCGCAGGCTCCCACACAGCGGGCGGCCAGGGCCACCCGGCCCTTGCTCAGGATTTTCAAAGCGCCGGCATAGCCCCGGCCCACTTCGCCCAGCACGTTTTCCCGCGGCACTGCGCAGTCTTCAAAGATAATCTCGGCGGTGTGCGACCCGCGCAGGCCCATTTTCTTTTCCACCGTGCCCACGGAAAAGCCGGGGAAGTCCTTTTCCACCACAAAGGCAGTGTAGCCGCCCCGGGTACCTTTGGAACGGTCGGTAACGGCAATTACAGTAAACACATCGGCATCGGGCGCGTTGGTGATGAAGTGTTTGCTGCCGTTTAAGATCCATTTGTCGCCCTTGAGCACGGCGGTGGTTTTCATATTGCTGGCGTCCGATCCGGCTTCGGGCTCGGTGAGGGCGAAGGCCCCCAGCTTTTCCCCGGCGGCCATGGACGGCAGGTACTTGCGCTTTATTTCCTCACTGCCCATTTCCACGATGCCCGTGCTACCAATGCCGGTGTGGGCACCAATGTAGGTGGTGAAGCCCATATTGGTGCGGCCCAGTTCCTCCAGTAACAGGCAGCGCTCCAGCATGCTAAGGCCCAGCCCGCCGTACTCCTCGGGGATGCTCATGCCAAAAAGGCCCATGTCCCTGGCTTTGGCCAGCAGGTGTTCGGGTATTTTGTCTTCCTCTTCGATCTGCTGCCCGTAGGCATCTACTTCTTTGTCCACAAACTCGCGCAGTGTGCGCTTCATTTCCATGATTTCTTCCGTTATGGTAAAATCCATGCTCCATCTCTCCTTTGGCTTAATTCTGCAACCTCTACCTGCAGGAGGGCCTTTCCTGAGTGAGCCCGCTAACCAGTACAACAGCATCACTTCTTCCAGCCAGTTGCAGAGGTGCATCCTTCGCTCGCCCGTTAACCAATCTAATACTCGTAAAATCCCCGGCCGGTTTTGCGCCCCCATTCCCCTTTCAGGTATTTCTCCACAATCAGTGGCGTGGGCTTGTACCTGGGGTCACCGGTCTCCTGGTAGCGCTCCATACCCACATGGTAGGTCAGGTCAATGCCGGTCAGGTCCATCAGGCGGAAGGGCCCCATGGGATGTCCCAGCGCCTGCACCACCGCGGTGTCAATGTCCTCGTAGGAGGCTATGCCCATGTCGTATAAATAGATGGCTTCGTTTTTGATGGCGGCTACAATGCGGTTGACCAGAAAGCCGTATATTTCTTTTTGCAACAGCACCGGGACTTTGCCCATCCGGGCGGCCACTTCCAGCACGGTCCCGGCCGTCTCGGCCGCTGTGTGCGGCCCCTTCACCACTTCCACCAGCTTGTTCACCAGGGCGGGGTTGAAAAAGTGCATGTTGCAGACCTTTTCCGGCCGGCCGGTGGCACCGGCAATTTTGGAACTGACAATGTACGAACTGTTGGTGGCCAGAATGGTATGCGCTGGGCAGATGGCGTCCAGCCGGGCAAAAAGCTGCCGCTTGACCGCCAGCTTCTCCACCACCGCTTCAATCACCAGATCGGCCTCCCGGGCCGCTTCTTCCAGCTGGCCGGTAAAGGCGATCCTGTTCCGGGCCGCCCGGGCCTGTTCTTCACTCAGGCGACCTTTGGTCACCCGCTCCTGAAGGTACTGGTCGGCAAAGTTCTCCGCTCTGGCCAGAATTTGCGGGTCAATATCGGTGCACAGGACCTGGAATCCGGCCAGGGCAGCGCTCAGGGCAATCTGGTGCCCCATATTGCCCGCCCCCACCACGCAGATATTCTGTACTGGCAAGTTTATCACACTCCCTTACAGGTTATGGCCATGCCTGTCTGTTCGCCTAGAGCGGGGTACAGTCCTCAAGCAGGCCCGTTTAAAGTGCCGGCTGCCCACCTGCACTTAATCAATTGCCGGTACCTGACAAACCGCCTGCGGCAATGTTGTGGTGACGACATGTGCATTGCAAACCCCGTACCACCCCGCCCGGCACTCCCAATGCTGCGCTTGGCCAAACCAAAGACCGGGCTGCCCCGTCAGGAGCGGCCCGGTCTCACCTGTCCACCGCATAACTCTTTCATTGTGGTACAAATATGTTGCATTTTGAAACCCCAGAACAACCCTAGACCCTGGTCTTGCGCCACAGGGTGGTGCGGCTGGTGCCCAGCAGGCGGGCAATCTCCGCCGCACTGCGCCCGGTGGACTGCAGATATCGGATCACCTGCCGCTCCATATCCTCCAGCTTGCCAATGCGCAGGGTAATGGTATCCCCCTCGCCGGACGAAGCAGCCTGGTGGCGCAGCTGCACTTTCTCGCCAATCAACCGGCCGACCAGCTCGGCCGGTTCCTGTCCACTTTCCATCAACAAAACATATTTCAGGATCACATTCTGCAATTCCCGGATATTGCCCGGCCAGTCGTACTTTTTCAGTTTCTCCAGGGCGGCCGGGGTAAGCTCGGGCACGGATTTGCCCTCCTGCCGGGAAAGCTGCCGGACAAAATGCCGGGCCAGCAGCCCGATATCTTCTTTTCGGGCCCGCAGGGGCGGTAGTTCCAGACCCAGCACGTCCAGGCGGTGGTACAGGTCGCTGCGAAACCGGCCGGCTTTTACTTCCCGGGCCAGGTTGTAGTTGGTGGCCGCAATCACCCGCACGTCCACCGGGATGATCCGGTCGCTGCCCAGGCGCATGATCTCCCTTTCCTGCAGCACCCGCAGCAGCCGGGCCTGCACCGGCAGGGGCAGCTCGCCGATCTCATCCAGAAATATGGTACCGCCGTGGGCCATCTCAAAAAGGCCCACTTTGCCCCCCTTCTTGGCCCCGGTAAAAGCGCCCTCCTCATAACCGAAAAGTTCGCTTTCCAGCAGGTTTTCCGGCAGAGCGGCACAGTTCACCGCCACAAAGGGCCCCCGGCTGCGGCTGCTCTCATGGTGAATGCTCTGGGCGAACAGCTCCTTGCCCGTGCCGCTCTCACCACAGATCAGCACCGTAGCTTTAGCCGCGGCAAACTTTTTGGCCTGCCGGACGGCTTGCAGCAAAAGCGGACTTTCCCCAATGATGTCGGCAAAGGTGTAGCGGGCCACCAGGCCCTTTTTAAACAGCTGCCGCCGCAGGTTGTGTTCCAGCACCTGAATGCGGTCGGCGCTCTGGAAGGTGATCACCGCACCCTGCTCTTGATCCTTGAGCAAGATGGGCAGGCTGCTCACCAGAAACTGCTTTTTACCCACAGTTTTGAGCACATCGCTGGCCCTGCCCCCCTGCAGCAGCGGCCCCAGCACGGTCTGGCGCAGCTCGTCCACATGCCGGCCCAGCACACTGCCCGCCTCTACTCCCAGCAGCTTTTCCCCGGCCGGGTTTAAAAATGAAACCTGCCTGTTTTCATTTAAAACCAGGATGCCATCGCTGGTCAGCTCCAGCACCGAGCGAAATCTCTGCCAGCGCCGTTGCTCCTGCTGCACACTGCGCGCCAGTTCCCGGGCCCGCTCCAGAGAGCTGTAAACCGTCTCATAACCCGATTGCACCAGCACGGCTTTCAGGCCAGTTCTTCTGGACATTTCCAGGATGCACTGGCCAGTGCTGACCACCACGTCGGTGGTCCCCTCGTCCAATATTCTGGCCACCTGGCAGTTCATTTCATATTCATTGCTGTAGGGGTAGCAATGCACTTCCAGGGCCAGTATCTCCGTAATACTGGCGAAATCGGGGGTGAAGTCGTGCACGCGGTGGCCCAGATAGGCAATCCGCCGGCCCAGTTTTCCAGCCGCATGCAGGGCCTGCAGGATGTCGAAGGAGGTGATATCAATCAAGGCTACCGGCAGTGAGACCGCCTTCTTGATCATCCGGCCGGTGGGACCCCGGCTGATGATCACATCCACCCCCTGTTTCTCCAGCTGGCGGGCCTGCCGCACGCCCTCCTGCAACACGCCCTCGCGCAGCTGCACCTTGAGCTGCCGCTCGGCGGCCAGGGCCATTATTTGCCTGGACAGTACCGGATATGTAGAAACCACTCCTATGTTGATCTCGGGCACAGTTCTCCCCCCGGTGAGCGGTTTTTTTTATTATAACAGGCCCCCGGGCTTTCCCGGGCAACAATTTTTCTGAAAGTTTATTCCTTAATCCAAAATCAATACCCTGCACTGCCCTCCTCCTTTTCCGGCAGAGGAGAAAGCCCTCTTTAGTTCAGGCAACAGTTTTGCATAAACCAGCTTGCATCCAACCCAGCTTGCAGGAGAAGGAGAGATGATCATGCGAGAAGCCGTCATTGTCGGCGCTGCCCGCACCGCCATCGCCAGGGAAAGAGGGGCCCTTCGCACCGCTCCCCGTTTTTGCGACCGCCGCACCCTGGCCCCGGCAGAAAAAGGCGACCCGCCCATGGGCATTACGGCGGAAAACATTGCGGAACGCTGGGGCATCAGCCGGGAAGAGCAGGACGAGTTCGCTTTCTTAAGCCAGAAGAAAGCGGCCCGGGCTATACAGGAAGGACGCTTTAAGGAGCAGATCGTCCCCATCCTCATTCCTCAGAAAAAAGGGGAACCCGTGGTATTCGACACCGACGAACACCCTCGCCCCGGCACCACCCTGGAAGCACTGGCCCGACTCAAGCCGGCCTTCAAACCGGGCGGCACCGTGACGGCGGGCAACTCCTCGGGCATCAATGACGGCGCCGGGGCGCTGGTGCTGATGAGCCGGGAGAAGGCGGACGAGTTGGGCGCAAGGCCCCTGGCGGCCATCCGGGCGGTAGCCGCCGCCGGCGTGGACCCCAACATCATGGGCATTGGACCCGTGCCGGCCACCCGCAAAGCCCTGCAAATGGCCGGGCTAACTCTGGACGACATCGATGTCATTGAGCTGAACGAGGCCTTTGCCGCCCAATCCCTGGCCTGCTGCCGGGAGCTGGGCATCGACTGGCGGGATGAGGAAAAATTCAACCCCAACGGGGGCGCCATTGCCCTGGGGCATCCCATTGCCGGCTCGCTGGCCATCCTGGTGGTCAAGGCCGTCTACGAGCTGCAACGGCGGCAGGGCCGCTATGCGCTGGTCACGGCCTGCTGTGGCGGCGGCCAGGGCGTGGCCACCATTTTAGAGCGCTGCTAAAACCATGCGCTACCATTGCTCCGCCCGGGCCAGCCCGCCAATGAACCACCTGCCCGCTGACCCGGCGGTATTAATCCAAAAAGAGGGGTTGCCTAATGGACTTTCACCTCCCGGAAGAACTGCAACTGCTGCGCAACACCGTGCGCCGCCTGGCCCGGGAGAAAATCGCTCCCCGGGCGGCAGAAATAGACCAGACCGCCACCTACCCGGAGGACATCTACCAGGCTTTCAAACAAACCGGACTGCTGGGCCTGTGCTATCCGGAGCAGTACGGGGGCGCCGGGCTGGGCACCCTGGGCCTGTGCCTGGCCGTGGAAGAAGTAGCCAAATACTGCTGCGCTTCGGGACTGATCCTGCTCCTGACCCGCCTGTCCACCGCAGCCATCGCCTACGGCGGCAGCGAAGCGCAGAAACAGGAATACATCCGGGGCACCTGCGCGGGCAGCCGCCGGGGCTGTTTCTGCCTGACCGAGCCGGCCGCAGGCTCGGATGCTGCCGGCATCCAGACGCGGGCCGAGCGCAGCGGCGACCACTACATCCTGAACGGCAGCAAGTGTTTCATTTCGGGCGCATCGGTAGCCGATTTCTTCCTGGTGGCCGCCAAAACCGACCCGGCTGCCGGGCACAGGGGCATGAGCGTTTTTGTGGTGGACAAAGGCACCCCGGGCCTGTCCACCGGCAAGATCGAGAAGAAAATGGGCGTGAAGGGCGTACCGGTATCCGAAGTGGTGCTGGAAGACTGCCGGGTACCGGCACAGAACCTGGTGGGCCGGGAAAACGAAGGCTTTAAGCTGGTCATGCTCACCTTGAATTCCGTACGGCCAATTGTGGCGGCGCGCGGCCTGGGCCTGGCCCAGGGCGCCCTGCAGCACGCTGTGGATTACGCCCGCGAGCGCCAGGCCTTCGGAAAACCCATAGCCGACTTTCAGGGTCTGCGCTGGATGATGGCGGATATGGCCATGGAAATCGAAGCCGCCCGCTGGCTGGTTTACCACGCCGCCAGCATTGTGGATGAGGGGCGGGTCGGCAAAGAGGTGGCCCCCTACTTCTCCATGGCCAAGGCCTATGCCAGCGAAGTGGCGGTGCGCACCACCCACAACGCCCTGCAGCTGCTGGGGGGCTACGGCTACATGCAGGACTACCCGCTGGAGCGGTACTACCGGGACGCCCGCCAGCTGATGATTGTGGAAGGCACCAGCCAGGTGCACAGGGAAATCATTTCCCGGGCGATTGTGGAAGGCACCCTGCACTGGCTGTAAAGCTGCCCGGCCGCAGGCGTGAAGCAAGGCCGTATGCGCAGAGCCCGCCACAAGGCGAGCATGGTACAGCACCCTGAATATGAGCACAAGGGGGATGGGTATGGCCCTAAAAACAGCCAGTGAATACCTGGACAGCCTGCGCCAGCTGAAAATGCAGGTCTATCTGCTGGGCGAAAAGGTGGACAACTTCGTGGACCACCCCATCATTCGCCCCTCCATCAATTCCGTGGCCCGGACCTACGAACTGGCGCACGATGAACGTTACAGCGACCTGCTCACGGCCACCTCCAGCCTGAGCGGGGAAACCATCAACCGCTTCACCCACCTGCACCAGAGCACGGACGATCTGGTGCGCAAGGTAAAAATGCAGCGCCTGCTGGGCCAGAAGACGGCTTCCTGCTTCCAGCGCTGCGTGGGCACCGACGCCATCAACGCCATTGACAGCGTCACCTATGAAATGGACCAAAAACTGGGGACAAACTACCATGAACGCTTTCGCCGCTTTCTAAAATATGTGCAGGACAACGACCTGGTGGTGGATGGCGCCATGACCGATCCCAAGGGCGACCGCAGCCTGCGCCCTGCCCAGCAGGCCGACCCCGACCTGTACCTGCACATTGTGCGCGAAACGCCCGACGGAATCATTGTGCGGGGAGCCAAGGTGCACCAGACCGGGGCCATCAACTCCCACGAGATATGCGTCATGCCCACCATGGCCATGACGGCCGCCGACAGTGATTACGCGGTGTGTTTCGCCATCCCGGCCGATTCTCCCGGCATCATTTACATCTACGGCCGGCAGTCCTGCGACACCAGGAAGCTGGAGGGCGGAGAGATCGATCTGGGCAACGCCCGCTACGGCGGCCAGGAGGCGCTGGTGATCTTTAATGACGTTTTCGTGCCCCGGGAGCGGGTTTTCATGTGCCGGGAGTACCAGTATGCCGGCCTTTTGGTAGAGCGCTTCGCCGCCTACCACCGCCAGAGCTACGGCGGCTGCAAGGTGGGGGTGGGCGACGTGCTGATTGGCGCCGCGGCCAGCCTGGCCGACTACAACGGCACGGCCGGCGCCTCCCACATCAAGGACAAGCTGATTGAAATGGTGCACCTGAACGAGACGCTGTTCTGCTGCGGCCTGGCCTGTTCCAGCCAGGGCTATGCCACACCTTCCGGCACCTATTTGGTGGACCTGCTGCTGGCCAACGTTTGCAAGCTGAATGTCACCCGCTTCCCCTACGAAATCACCCAGCTGGCCGAAGACATCGCCGGCGGCCTGATGGTGACCATGCCCTCGGAAAAAGACCTGCTCCACCCGGAAGTAGGCGTTTACATTGAAAAATATTTAAAGGGCGTGGCCGGCGTACCCACTGCGCACCGCCTGCGCATGCTGCGTCTGGTGGAAAACCTGACCATGGGCTGCGCCGCCGTGGGCTACCGCACCGAGTCCATGCACGGCGCCGGTTCGCCCCAGGCCCAGCGGATCATGATTGCCCGCCAGGCCAACCTGGAGCACAAGAAAAAGCTGGCCCGGGTGATCGCTGGTATTGAGCAAGAGGAATAAGAACTCATGGGAGGTATGTTTATGTCCTACGCCAAGCTCCTTGTGGAAAAAACCGACAACTACCTGGTAGCCACCATCAACAACCCGCCGGCCAATGCCCTGGGCCAGGCCGTGCTGGGCGACTTAAACAACCTGCTGGACGAGTGTCTGGAAGACCCCGGCGTGCGGGCCATTGTCCTGACCGGGGCGGGCGAAAAACTCTTTTCCGGCGGGGCCGACATCAAGGAGTTCTCCACCTACCACTCCGGCGGCAAGCCCAAAATCAGCGGTCATGACGTCTTCCTGAAAATTGAGCGCTATCCCAAGCCCGTGATCGCCGCCCTGCAGGGCAGCGCCTATGGGGGCGGCTGTGAGCTGGCCCTGGCCTGCCACCTGCGCTATATGGCCGACAGCGCCGTCATCGCCCTGCCCGAAGTCAAGCTGGGCATCATCCCGGGCTGGGGCGGCACCCAGCGCCTGCCCCGGATCATTGGCAAAACCCGCGCCCTGGCCATGATGCTCACAGGTGACCCCATCAGCGCGGCGGACGCCTTCAGCTTCGGACTGGTGAACCTGGTCTGCCCGGCGGGTGAAGTTTTGAGCCAGGCCAGAGCCATGGCCGCCCGGCTGGCCAAGGGCGCCCCGCTGGCCATCCGGGAGATTCTCCGGGCCGTCACTGCCGGCCTGGAAACCACCATAGAAGAAGGTATTAAAATTGAACGCTCCGGCTCGGATGTGGTCTTTGCCAGTGAAGATTCCCGAGAGGGCGCCCGGGCATTCTTTGAAAAACGGCCACCCCACTTCCAGGGTAAATAGGTCGTTCACTTTCTTAACATCTGCGTTTCATTTGTAAACAGGGCACAGCGGCTGCGGTTATTATCCGCAGCCGCCCTGAAGCATTCCGCCCGTCCCCCGGGAAACCCGGGCGGGCGAAACAGTTGTCCGGCATCTCCGGGAGGAGGAAAGGCTATGTCCGCCCGCATCCTGCACGCCACGGCCATGCTCTGGGCGGCTCGCTGCTGCTGGAGCAGGCGGCCGTAGCCCTGCGCCGCATTGCCGAACTGGGCGAAAGCCACTTCGAATACCCCTTCTACCAGGGCAAAGTGCAGGCGGCCCGCTTCTATGTGCGCAACATCGTGCCCGAAATAAACAAAATTGCCGCGGTCATCAAGGACGGTGACACTTCGGCGCTGGAGATCATGGAAGAAGGGCTGTAAATATTACACCGTTTGCAAAATGAAACGGCGGTGTTCAAAAAAAGCACCCCTGCCCGGCAAAAGCGGAAGGGGTGCTTTTTCCTGCCTGTCCAAAGCACGCTGGCATCAAGCTACTTCTTGCTGTAATCGTAGAAGCCCTTGCCCGTCTTCTGGCCCCATTCTTTCTTGACAAACTTCTCCACCACAATAGGTGAGGGTTTGTGGGCCGGGTCGCCGGTTTGCTGGTAGCGCTCCATGCCGATGTAGTAGGCCAGGTCGATGCCCGTCAGGTCCATCAGGCGGAAGGGACCCATGGGGTGACCCAGGGCATAAACCACAGCCTTGTCAATATCCTCGTAGGAGGCCACGCCCATGTCGTAGATGTACAGCGCTTCATGGTTGATGGCCGCCAGGATGCGGTTGACCAGAAATCCGTAGATCTCCTTTTGCAGCAATACGGGCACTTTGCCGATGTCCGCGGCCAGGTCGTAGATGGTGCGGGCGGTTTCCTCGGCCGTGTGCGGCCCCTTGACCACTTCCACCAGCTTCATCACCAGGGCCGGATTGAAGAAGTGCATGTTGCACACCTTTTCCGGCCGTTTGGTGGCCGGAGCGATTTTGGAACTGACAATGAAGGAGCTGTTGGTGGCCAGAATGGTGTGGGGCGGGCAGATTTCATCCAGCTGGGCAAACAGCTGCAGCTTTAAATCCAGCTTTTCCAGGATGGCCTCCACCACTACGTCGGCATCATGAGCCGCTTCTTTTAAATCACCGGTGAAAGAAATGTTGGTCCGGGCTGCTTTGGCCTGCTCCTCGCTCATTTTGCCCTTGGCCACCCGTTCAGTCAGGTAGGTGTCGGCGAACTTCTCGGCTTTTTGCAGTATTTCCGGGTTAACGTCGGTACACTTGACCTTGTAGCCAGCGATAGCAAAGCACAGGGCGATCTGGTGCCCCATGTTGCCGGCCCCCACCACGCAGATGTTGTTCACTCCCGGCACTGGCAAAGCGATCATCTCCTTTGGTTTTGGTTTGGAATAGCTGAGTTGCCATTCATTTAATAAGCAAATATTGTGCCGGGAGAAAGCACATTAGCAAATACTCACTGTCAGGACCGGTTGCAGGTCAATGACCAGCTCTGGAAACTCTACCGATTGCAGCCGGTCATTGGCGCCATAGGTGCGGCGTATGCTGTATGAACCTTCCCGCAGGCCGTACACATGCACCACCCGGTTGGCCACATCTGCTATCCAGTATTCTCTTACCCCGAAGCGCTCGTAGGCATGAAACTTTTCATTGTAATCCTTCAGGGACGTGGCCGGCGACAGCACTTCCACCACCATGGCGGGAGCACCACAGCAACCTTTATGAGTAATTTTACCTTTCTCACAAACTACAACAATGTCGGGCTGCACAATCACATCGGGCTGGTCATAATTGCCGCCGGCACTCAGAAAAACATCAAAAGGAGCCGTGAACACAAAACAGTCTCTATTCTGAAAGTAACTGCGCAGGGCGAAGTACAGCTCTCCCACGGCAAACTGGTGCTCCACAGAAGGAGCGGGGGTCATATCATAAGCCCGGCCGTCAATCAACTCCCAGCGGCCTTCCCATTTCAGCCAGTCTGCATAGCCATACTGCCGGGCGGGGTCGGGAGTACTCATGCTAATCACCACCTGGCTATTGGATGTTGGTATTAACAATTATAACCAACACCGCCCGATGGAACAAAACTGTTTTTCATGCCGGCAGTTTTCACCAAGCCCCACCGGCTCACCGGTATGCAGGGAAAGCCGTCTTTCCATCACCAGTTTGCTTTATCCCGCACCTTGCCCGCCAGTTTTACTACCGCCGGAGCGATTTCCTCCCAGGTCACCGTCCGCCCGGGGTAAAACTTGCCCTCATCGGCCGGCAAAAGACCGCTGGCCACCACCAGGGCCAGGCAGTTGCGGGTTTGGGGCAGCAGATCCTGAATATCGCCTGGATAAGGGCTGATCTCGATCTGCACGGGCAATTCGGCCACTTCTTTATAGCCCGCTGCGCCGGCCAGCCACAGGGCCAGTGTCTGCCGGTCCAGCGGCGCTTCTGGGCGCAAAAGCCCTCCCTTGTCCAGAATACCCGCATCCACCGCCTGCCGGGCGGCCGCGAAAGCCGGGTGACCGGCCGCTACATCCTGAAAATAGGCTTCGGCAGAGGCTTTTTCCGGGTAATAGTAAGGATAACAGGCCAGCACCAGTTCCAGTCCCTGCTGGCGAGTGAGTGGCTCGTCCAGCTTAAACTGCTCCGGGGCCGGCAGCAAACCGCTTCCAGCCAGCAATTCCAAGTACAAGGCGCTTTTACTGCCCTGCCAGTTATAGGGGGGCACATCCTTGCCGCTCCGGAAAGGCCGGCCGTCATAGTCCAGCACCTGGCCAGTCAGGGCATCCACCAGCCCGCTGCGCCGCAGGGCATAGACCAGACCAATCTTTTGCTTACCGGCCGCTTCCTTGCCGGGATAGGGCTCAAACAGCTGATACTGCAGCGGCACCTCGGCCGCATCCTGCCAGAGCCGGCGGGCTTTTTCCGCTGTCAGCAGCTTCTCTGCCGGCACCGCAGGGAAATCCAGCTCACTCCAGCGCATGTAGAAGCGCACCACCCGCCCCTGGCGGTTCACCGCTACCTCCACAAAGTCCTGATAGAAAGGAATGCCGTTGACCAGCCGCACCAGACGCACCTCGCGCTCGGGCGCATCGGGCGGTGTATAGGTGGGATATTCGGGCTGCAGTGCCAGGCTGCCGCTCAGGCCCGGAAATGTCTTTTCCAGAAATTGCCGCACGGCAGCGACAGCAGCCGCCCGCTCCAGTGTGCCGCCCCCACCTTTGCCGGCCGCATCACCGGGATAATCCGGATATAGATACAGGTTTAGCACCCGCCCGGTGTCGGGCCGCAGGCGCAAACTTCCCTTTTGCTCGGCCGCGTTCTGCCCGGCAAACAGTCCGTATTCCCAGACCGGGTAATCCTGTTCCCATTCGTAACTCCGTTCTCTGCTCACACCGGTGCGCTGCACCCTGCCCTGACCGCCCAGTGCGGCGAAGATTTGACGGGCCAGCTCCAGGCCCTGGGCCGGAGTGAGATGGCGGGCGGGAGGACGGTATTCGCCACTGCCGGATGGCCACTTTTCCTCCCCACTCTGCTTCAGCTGCTGCCCCTGCCAGTCCAGGAAAGCGCCGCTGCCGGCATCCAGAAACTGCGGTCCCTGCTCCTTAAGGGTATACACCAAACGGGGCACGGTGCTTTTCTGCCCGTCCCCGGGAGCAAGCATAAAGTAGGCCAGGCCCAGTTTGGCCGCCATCTTTTCCCGGGCTTCCCGCTCGCTAAGGCGCGGCCTGGCTGCCGGCAGATCCAGGTCGCTGTGCCAGTTGCTGTCCATGCTCTGCACCCGCCCGGTCAGGGCGTCAATGCCGATATGCACATAGTCGGCTTCCAGGGGCACCCCTTCCACCACCCGCACCCAGCGGAAAAGATAAGTAGTATTCAGCTGCCGCTCCGGCCAGCGGCCGGGCGGTGGATAAACCGGCTCATTTTCCTGCAGCTTTAGCTGCCCCGCTTTTTCGGGCAGGTGTCGCTTGAGCTCCTTTTCCGCCAGAACCAGCGCTTGCTGGCGGCTCACCGGTTCGGCTGGCTCCCCGCTGCGGGCGGGCTGCAGGTAAAAGGACACTACCTGGCCGCTGACCGCATCCAGCCGGAAGTGACAGTGCTGGGACGTCCAGGGGCGGCCGGCCTTCTGCCAGTTGGCATCAATGTTCCAGTAAGCGCGGCCGGAAATCTGCTGGTCCAGATAAGTATTGAACTGAGCAGTTGACCAGTCCCAGCCGGGAAACTTTTCTTTTACAATCTGGACGGCCCGTTCTTCACTCATCAGGTCACCGTCGTTTGCCGGACTGGCCTGAACAGCACCGGCAGCGGTTTCCACCTGAACTCCGGCCCGGCCGTCCGCCGGCGCCGCCC
>NZ_JBRAJI010000031.1:0-35371 GCF_052744395.1 Desulfurispora sp.
CCAGATTATGCCTGAAAATGGTTATTGGTGAGATGGTATCACGGATCCAGGTATATTATAAATAATTAATAATCTTCTGACAAGTCCAAATTGTAAATCCAGGTTTACAAAATTTTTTGGGCATTTTTCTGGCTTCAGGTATTGCGCACCGGATGAAGTTATGGTATTATACTTCTTGCGCGAGACAAGCGTGGACAAAGGAATAGCACGGGGGTGTAGCTCAGTGGGAGAGCGCTTGACTCACATTCAAGAGGCCGCTGGTTCGAAACCAGCCATCCCCACCAGAAAACAGGGCTTCCGGTAACGGAAGCCCTGTTGTTTTTTAGAAAGCCTGCTGGAGCACTGCCGGCGAGACCAGCTCGCCCTGCCAATATATTTTTCCACCCAGAGCGCTTGCCTCCACCTGCAGTACCAGCCGGGGATCGATGCAGTAAAGCGCCCACCAGGCGTGGGTTCTAATCTGCCTGTCCGGACTGTCCAGCCAGGGCAGAATCTCTGCAGTATAATGCTGTACCAGTGCACGCTTTTTTCTGGCCACTTCCGCCATCCCCCAAAGCACTCCTGTGGTCAGGCGGGGGTCATCAACAAAAGAAAACATAATGGGAATATACTCGGCCAGAGCTTCCGGTCTGGTTGCAATTACCGCTCCCATCGCCTGAGGAGCATACCAGCCTGTCCCCCCGGATTCGTCATTCAGCGACCAGAGCAACCGGCGGATTACCTCTCGCGCCACTTCCACCTCTCCCCCCGCCCGTTGCTCCAGCACCAGGCCCAGGGCCTGGACGGCCCGCCAGCTGATCATGGGATCTTTTTCATAGAGCAAGCCCAGCAATACTTTGATCAGGCTTTTAGGCTTAGCATCCAGGTTGACGATCTCGGAAAATTGCTTGCTGGCCAGCAGTCCCTTGATCCTGGTCTTGTACCATCCTGCCATCATCCACCACCTCCCTGAAATTATACCGCACTGCACAACCGGCGTGCACCATGTTCCTGCCAACTCCGCACAAAAATCCTGTTGTCAGAAACTCCAAAGGCTTGTATAATAACACACAAGACCATATTGCGATAGTGACAACATTCTCTAAATCTCTATAAACTAATTAACATATTCAGAGGGTAATTTGTTGAGGGAGGGAGTTTGGCCGTGCTCAGTTTCAGCCCGGTAACCAGCTGGCACAAAAATGAAAAGTACCCTCAGGTCAGTCCCCAGGCCTTTGTGCACCCTACCGCGGTTTTGATTGGCGACGTGCGCGTGGCCGACGATGCGGTGATCTACCCGGGTGTGGTGCTCAGAGCCGATGAGGGTTCCCCCATCATCATCGGCCGGGGCACCAATGTGCAGGACGGTGTGATCATGCACTGCCTGAAAGACAGTTCCATTGTAATTGGCGAAAACTGCAGCATCGCTCACGGTGCCGTGATCCACGGCCCCTGCCAGCTAGGCGACAACTGTTTTGTCGGCTTCAACGCCGTACTGCTGAAAGCCACTCTGGGCAGCGGTTGCTTTGTCTCTCACTGCGCTCTGGTCACCGGAGTGGAAATTGGCCATGACCGGCTGATAGGACCGGCCCAGGTGGTGGACAGCGCGGAAAAGGCGGCCAGCCTGCCGCCCACGGCCGAAAGCCAGGTGCACTTCGCCCGGGAAGTGCTGCAGGTAAATGAAGAACTGCGCCAGGGCTATCAGGCCATGGCTCAGCTGGAAGGCAAATGGGACCTGCGCAATTTGCCCGCACCATCTTCCGAAGAAGATCCGGTGGGGTAAAAGATGCATATTTACAAAAAGATTACAAGAATGGCCACCCGGCTTAAGCGGGCGGTCATTCTTGTTACTACTGCAGCAGTTCGAACTTGTACCCCACACCCCACACGGTTTTTATATAAACCGGCCTGGAAGGGTTTTCCTCTATTTTCTCCCGCAGGCGCCGGATGTGCACATTTACCGTATTGTCATCCCCGAAATAGGCCCCGTCCCAGAGCCTGTCCAGCAGCTGCTGTTTGGAAAAGACCTGGTTGGGATGGGAGGCCAGCAGCCAGAGTAAATCAAACTCCCGGGGCGTTAGCTCCACCGGCTGGGAATTAACCGCAACCGTTCTTCTCCCCCGGTCGATCACCAGACCCGGGTATTCCAGCACATTGACCTCCCCGGCCTGATGACTATTGCGGGTCCGGCGCAGCACCGCCTTGATGCGCAGCACCAGCTCGGTAAAATTGTAGGGTTTAGTCTGGTAGTCATCAATGCCCAGCTTGAAACCCACCACCTTGTCCACATCATCGCTGCTGGCCGACAGCATGATCACGGCGAGCTCTTCCTTCAGACTTTTCAAGCGACGGCAGGTTTCAAAGCCGTCCATGCCCGGCATCATCAGGTCCAGGAGCACCAGATCGGGCATATTTTGCCGGCAGAGCTGCACAGCCTCCTCCCCACTGCGGGCCGTGAAAACTTCATAACCTTCTTTGCCCAGGCGCAGCCGCAAAAGCTCGAGGCTGGTGACATCGTCATCCACGACCAGTATTTTTTCCCGCACGGAATTCCCTCCACTCCATACCACATTACCCCAAATTAGCACAAAACAATCCGGCTGCAGTTAATCAACCAGCATTCTCTCCAACAATTTTACAATATTTGCAATGAAGTGTACAGATTTTTCCTAGCGCTGGTAAATCACCCGCCGCGGATAGGGTATCTCGATTCCGGCAGCCTCCAGGGCCAGTTTAAACCGGCGCCGCAGCTGCCTTTCTACCTCCCACTGCTGACCGGCCCGTGTCGCCGCCACCACCCGGATGTTCACTGCACTGTCGGCCAACTCCACCACACCCTGCACCACCGGCGTCTCTACAATATCCGGCAGTTCCGCTTTAGCCTGCTCACCGGCCCGGCGCAGTACCTCCAGCGCCCGGTCGACGTCAGCCTCGTAGGCAATACCCACCACCACCACGGCCAACATGTGGCCTCTATTGTAGTTGGTGACCTTGCTGATCTCACCGTTGGGCACAATGTGCAGCTGGCCGGTCCAGGCGCGAATCTTGCAGCTGCGCAAACCCATTTCCTCCACCACACCCACCACACCGGCCGTTTCCACATAATCTCCCACGGCAAACTGATCCTCGAATAAAATGAAAAACCCGCTGATCACATCCTTAACCAGGCTCTGCGCTCCAAAACCCACCGCCAGGCCCAGGATGCCGGCACTGGCCAGGATGGCACTGGTATTCACCCCGAACACCTGCAGGACCATAATAAAAGCTACAAAAAAGAGTACATAGGTGACCATGCTCTGCAGCAATACCTGCAGGGTCTGGGCCCGGCGCTTTTGCATGAAGCTCTGGTGCAATTCGTGACGGTCAAACACCTGGCCAACAACTGTTTTGCCCAGGCGTACCGCCAGCCTGGCCCCGATGATAATGCCCATGACCTTTAATATTTTTAGACCCAGATCCTTCAAATCCCCGGGGGAAAGCAGTGCAACATGAAAAATTTGCAGAATGATCAGTACAGCTACAAAGTAGCCCCCGTAAAAAAGCAGCGCCTTCAGCAGTACTCCCAGGGATTTTAAAAAATCATGCCGCAGATTGCTCTGCTCCAGCACACCCTCCTCCAGCTCCAGCCTGGCCAGAAACCAGTCCAGCAACCAACCAGTCACCTTGATCAAAATAAAAGTGGTTAGCAACACCAGCAGGGCCAGCCAGACCCGCTGCCCCAGCAAAGAATAATCAATATTCCAGCCTTTAAGCAGTTCCATCGCCGGCACTCCCTTCCGCTCGCTTGATCAGCGCGGCCAGTCTCAGGAGCGCCTCCTTTTTCTGACCCGCCGCCAAAAAGAACAGGTTGTGCCGCAGCAAAGCCACATCATCTTCCGGCAAAAAGTCACGCCCGGCCAGGCCCAGGGCGACCACCAGTTCTCTGGAGTGCTCTAGACAGTACCGAAGGCGATCCAGATCATAGACCAGAGTCAAAAATAAATCCTGCAGAGCCGCTTGCTGCCTGGCATCGTCCGGGCGGGGCCAAAGCGACGGTATCCGGCTGAAGCTTTCTTCCACCAATCCGTACTCGGCCAGTCCCTGGTCCTGCATCCACTGCCGCGGTGTCCAGGCGGCGCTTTCCTGCAGGCCCAGACAAAAGTCGGCGCTGAAAGCCAGGGTAAACTTGTCCTCAGCCAGTTGATCCAGCGGGGCCATGCGGCAGGACCAGGGCCGCACCGGGTACACCCGGCAGCCCTGCCCAGTCAAAAATGAACAGGTCAAATCCTGTTCTTCACGCATTTTCAGGATAATTACCGGCAAACTGCTGTGCCGGGCGGTAAAAATATGGGTGTACTGTACCAGAAAATCGCCCGAGGTAATGCCCAGGTAATTTTTCAAACGCAACACATCGTAAGGAGTAAGCAAAATATTAATGTCCCGGCAGCACTGGCCAAAACAGGCCAGCCCGGGATGACAGGTGAAGTTAAAGCGGTCACCCGCTGTAAATGTTTCCCCCCGCCGCGGCGGTGGACAGCCCAGTTCTATTGTCATTACTCTCCCTCCAGTCGAATTTTCTTGGCTTTAATAGTAATTATAATTTATTGTTTTACCCTTCTGCAGCAATTTCCACTCACCGGCACAGAAATATCTCCCCGACACATAACCGGCCCTCTACTGGGAAAAAATACGGGAAAATTGTGCAGCATTATGATGTTTATCACCACCGGCAGGGAGGTGATGGTTATGACCGGTGAAATTAAGCCAAGCGTCCGTACCAATCAAACCAGCCGAAACAAGAGCAACTATGCCTCAGCCAGCTTCTCCGACAGTTTGAACAACTGCCGGCTACCGGACCGGGAGCAATATGTTAACATGGCCTACATTCCCTGATGATAGGAGGTTTCCCCATTGGCCAAAGGCAAACCCGAACCATTCCGCATTAAAATGGTCGAACCCATCCGGCTGATTTCCCGGGAAGAGAGACAGGCCGCTCTGGAAAGAGCCGGCTATAATCTTTTTGCCCTGAAAGCCGAAGAAGTCTACATCGATCTGCTCACCGACAGCGGCACCGGTGCCATGAGCGACAACCAGTGGGCCGGACTGATGCTGGGTGATGAGTCCTACTCGGGCAGCAAGAATTATTATAACCTGCTGGCAGCTGGACAGGATATCTTCGGCTACCAGTACATCATCCCCACCCACCAGGGCCGGGGAGCCGAACAGGTCCTGTTTCCCATCCTGATCAAACAGCCCGGCCAGTATGTGATCAGCAACATGCACTTCGACACCACCAAGGCCCACGTCGAACTGGCCGGCGGCAGGGCCATCAACCTGGTCTGCCAGGAAGCCTTCGACACCGAAAAATACCATCCCTTCAAGGGCAACTTCGACCTGGAGGCCACCGAGGCTTTCATTAAAGAGCACGGTCCGGATAAAATTGCCTTCATCATCATGACCATCACCTGCAACAGTGTGGGCGGCCAACCGGTGTCCATGGCCAATATGAAAGCGGTCAGCGAGCTGGGCAAGAAATACGGCATCCGGGTATTCATTGACGGAGCCCGCTTTGCTGAAAACGCCTACTTCATCAAAATGCGGGAAGAAGGCTATCGGGACAAAAGCATCAAGGAAATTGTGCGGGAAATGTTCAGCTATGCCGAAGGCTGCACCATGAGCTGCAAGAAGGACGCCATCGTAAACATCGGCGGGCTTATTGGCATTAAAAATGACGATGAGCTGTACAACCAGGCCCGCTCCCGCCTGGTCCCCCTGGAGGGTTTCGTCACCTATGGCGGCCTGGCCGGCCGTGACATGGAAGCCCTGGCCCGGGGGCTTTACGAAGGTATGGACTTCGCTTACCTGGAATACCGCATCGGCCAGGTGGAATACCTGGGCGAACGCCTGCGGGAAGGCGGCGTACCCATCCAGTACCCGGTAGGTGGCCACGCCGTATTTGTGGACGCAGCCAAAATGCTGCCCCACATCCCCTATTACCAGTTCCCGGCTCAATCCCTGGCCAACGAACTGTACCTGGACACCGGAGTGCGCAGTGTGGAGATCGGTTCCTTTTTGCTGGGCCGCGACCCCGACACGGGCGAACAGTTGAAATCCCCCCTGGAGTTGCTGCGCCTGACCATACCCCGCCGCGTCTACACCAACAACCACATGGATGTGGTGGCGGACGGCCTGATTGCCATAAAAGACAAGGCCCATACACTGAAAGGCCTGGAGTTCACCTACGAGCCACAAATCCTGCGGCACTTCACCGCTCGCCTGCGGCCGGTCGGTTAGACCGGCCGCAGTTAAATACACCCTGCCGAGGCTGTAACAAAAGGAGGTAAAATATGGCTGCTGAACGGGAAACCTGGTCGGGCAAAACAGGGTTTATCCTGGCCTGCATCGGAGCCGCCATGGGTCTGGGCTCCATCTGGATGTTCCCCTGGCGGATTGGCTCTTACGGAGGGGCTGCATTTTTGGTACCTTACCTGCTCTTCACCTTTGTGCTGGGCGTTACCGGTCTGATGGGCGAGTTTGCCTTTGGCCGCAGTCAGAAAAAGGGCGCCATCAGCGCCTTTGAAAATGTTTTCCGGGAGCAAGGCAAAGGCTACGGTGCGGCCCTGGGCATCATACCCGTGCTGGGCGTCACCGGCGTCTATACTTTTTATCTGATCGTCTGCGGCTGGATTTTGAAATACTTCTACCTGTCCCTGATCGGAGCATTTGGCCGCATCGACCCGGGCCCCTATTTCGGCGGTTTTGCCGGCTCAGCTGAAAGTATATTCTGGCATTTCCTGGCTATGGCGCTAACCATGGCCATTGTCATCAAAGGCGTTTCGGGTGGCATCGAATGGGCTAATAAATACATGATGCCGGGCCTGTTTATCATCCTGCTCATTCTGCTGGCCCGCTCCCTCACCCTGCCGGGGGCTGCCGCAGGGGTAAAATTCCTCACCGTACCCGACTGGTCCAAACTGGGCGACTCCCTCACCTGGGTGATGGCCCTGGGCCAGGCCTTTTTCACCGTTTCCCTGGGCGGCGCAGCCATGCTGGTCTACGGCAGCTACCTGAAAGAGGATGAAGACATCCCATCCTCGGCTATCCACACCGCCTTCTGGACCACCATCGCTTCCCTGCTGGCCGCTTTTGTCACCATTCCGTCCGCCTTTGCCTTTAACATGGACCCCCAGGCCGGCCCGCCGCTGCTTTTTATCACCATCCCCCACGTCTTCAAGGTAATGCCGGGCGGCTATATTTTCGGGATTCTCTTCTTCCTGGCGGTGATTTTCGCCGCCATCTCCTCGGCCGTCAACCTGATGGAGGTGCCCACCGAGGCCATTATGGATCGCTTTAAAATGAGCCGGCGCAATGCTTCCTTTCTGGTCACAGCAGTTGCCTTTTTAATTGGTATCCCTTTGGACCTCAACCTGAACCTGTTTGGTAAATTTGCCGATCTGGTTACAATTTACATCGTCCCAGCCGGAGCAGTGCTGGCTTCCATAGTATTCTTCTGGGTCTATGGTGTGGAAAGAGCCCGGGCCGAAGTGAACAAAGGTGCATCGGTTGCTCTCGGCCCCTGGTGGGGCTATCTGGCCAAATACATCTTCACCAGTGTGGCTATCTTTATCCTGGTTATGGGCATCATTAGAGGAGGCGTATAACAAAATCCCCCGGCCAAACCGCAGCCGGGGGATTATTGTTGGTACGGCAAATCTGCCGTTCGATAACCCCTGCCGCGAGACAGGCGCTCCCAGCTAACCGGGTAGCCCGCTGTGCCTCAACTTTTCCACCAGCGGTACATCGGCGGGGGCAAAATCAAACCCGGCCAGTTCTTCCACAGTGACCCAGCGAAACGCCTCATGAGCGGTCGGCCGGGGCTCCCCCTCTACCAGATGGGCCAGATAGGCCAGCAGCTGCACAGTGATGTGCTCGTACTGGTAAACGCTCTCCCCGAAAAAACCGTCCACCCCGATTTCCACCTGGAACTCCTCCCGCATCTCCCGGATCAAGCAGGCTTCCGGCGTTTCCCCCGGTTCAATTTTACCCCCTGGAAACTCCCAGCGGTGGGCCAGCCGGTCACCCTCCCCCCGCTGGGCAATCAGCACCTTGCCGTCATTAATCAAAATAGCTGCCGTGACATTAATCAAGTTTGTGCTCCTTTCCGGCACCTTTAAATTTCCCTCCCCAAAATAGCTGCCCACCATCCCTATATGACTGGGCGTTAATTTTACAAACACACCCGGTTCACATTTAAAACATTTTATGAACCAGCCTGTCCGCGCTGCTGGCTGCTGTATGCCTGCCCGGAACAGCCATCCCGGAAGTGTGCGGCCACCTGCATAGAGATACGGCTTAAAATTTGCAGGTAGCCAAACCCGGGTATTTTCAGCATCACCATTGCCCTGGCCGTGCCCCGGGCTCACTCCGGCGACAGGTCAATCTGAACCAGGCCATAAACATTAAACAACAAAGGAGGTAAATGTAACCATGCTTAAATCAAGACTCTGTGACCTGGTGGGAATCAAGTACCCCATCATCCAGGCGGGGATGGGTCCTTTCGGGACCAACCAGCTGTGCATCGCCGCGGCCAACGCCGGTATTCTGGGCCTGCTCAGTTCCAGCGGCATCACCACCAAAGAGAGCCAGCCGGAAATTTACCAATACTTCTGCCGCAGCGGCGGCGCCGATCCCGATGCCGGCCCGGAAACCATTTTAAGAACAATTTTTCAGCAGACGCTGGAACAAACCCGGAAAGCACAGGGCATCTTCGGCATCAACGTGATGGTTTCAGCCGAAATGAAACAATCGGCCGCCCTGATAATCAACACCGTGATTAAAGCCCGGGAAGAAAACCCGGAAATGAAAAAACGCTTTAAAGTGCTGGTTACCTCCGCCGGAGATCCCCTGCCCTGGGCCGATACAATAAAAAAGACCGACCTGATCTGGATGCATGTCCTGCCCTCGGTCAAAGCCGCCCAGCGCTGCAAAAAAGCCGGCGTAGATGTCATTGTGGCCTCCGGGCACGAAGGCGGCTTCCACACTTCCTGGGAGCCCGTCCACTCCATGGTGCTGCTGCCCGCCGTGGTGGAAGCGGTTTCCGATGAGCAAACGCTGGTAGTGGGAGCAGGCGGTTTTTGCGATGGCAAAACACTGGCCGCCGCGCTGGTGCTGGGAGCGGACGGTGTGCAGATGGGAACCCGGTTCCTGGCCACCAGAGAAAGCGATTTTCACCAGATTTGGAAAGAGGGCATTGTTGCAGCCGGCGACAGAGCCACCCTGATTGCCCGCGGTTTTGTCGGCCCGGCCCGCTGGCTCAAGACCCCCCGGAGCCAGGAGCACGCCCGGAATACCTTGCAAAATTCTCCCGGCGTCTTTCTGGGTGTCCCCGATGACTATTCCACCATTGATATGTCGCTGATCCAATTCGAAACCGAATCCATCAACGCCGTGTATAGAGGGGACAAAGAGAAAGCTCTGCTGGCCGCGGGGGAAGTGGCCCAGCGTATCAACGACCTGCCCGGAGTAGCCGAGCTGGTGCAGAAAATTGTCCAGGAAGCCGAAGATACATTAAGAGGCGTTGCCACAAAATATCTGGACTGAGATAAGCTGGCCGGGGGAAGCGGCACATCACTACCGCTTCCCCTCACAAAACAGCTTCACAACACGCTGGTTGCAGAATGATTATTTTGTTATAATTTCCTTGAAAACCCATAGTATTACTCGCCCAACTAACGGGGGATATGATCATGAGCAAAAGCACCCGTCAAATTTACTATGTAAACCACGAATTGCTGGCCCAAAAAATTGCCGATATAGAAAAGGCCCATGCCCTGTTAACCAAAATCGCCGCGCTGCAGAAAGAACGATTCCTGGAAGACGAGATCGTGGTCTCGGGCGCAAAATACCAGCTCATTCTGGCCATAGAAGCGGCCCAGAATATCTGTAACCATCTGGCCGCCAGATTGGCCCGGGAAGCGCCGACCAGCTATGCCGACTGCTTTCGCATCCTGCAAAAGCAGAGGATTGTTTCCAGGGGACTGACAGAAAAACTGGTTTCCATGGCCCGGCTTCGCAACTTGCTGCTACGCCAGTACGGTAAAGTGGATGATGCCATACTGTATAACATATTGCCAAGCAACCTGACCGATCTGCTAAACTATGTGCAGGAAACAAAATCTTTCCTTATGACTATCAACCGATAGTACAGGGGCGAATAGCCATATTCCTCACAAAACATTTGCTGACTAAAACCACAAGAGAAATATTAAAAGGCAATTCTAATTTGTACAGCAATAACAATGATAACTAATAACTTTAGAGAGGTTAATATATGATTACTCTGATCGAAGCATTAAATTATCGGTGTTTGAGGTACATAGAGCAACCTCTTGGCCATTTTCATGTATTAATTGGCCCAAATGCCAGCGGAAAAACAACCTTTCTTGATGTTATCTCCTTTCTCGGCAATCTAGTTTCAGAAGGCCTGGATGCAGCTATAGAGGAAAGGACAAAAAACTTTCACGACCTGGTGTGGATGAGAAGTAAAGATAGTTTTGAACTGGCCATTGAAGCTAAAATTCCAGCTGACCGACAGGCGCAGTTAGGCAAGCAACCTTATGATACTGTACGCTATGAAATTAAAATAGGCAACATGAATGGAGAAACGGAAATAATTGCCGAAAAGGTTTTGTTAAAACAAGCAACCCCGAAGCCATGTCGAGAAAGAAGCTTGTTTCCAGATTATTATGTTGACTCACCTCAAACAATCCTAACACCCAAGGGGAAAAAATACGGCCGTACAGTTGTTAACAAGGTTTACGGAGGTAATGATAATTATTATTCTGAAGTGCATTCCGAACCTGGGAAAGGGTGGTCTCCAGCGTTTAAGCTGGGCACGCGCAAATCTGCGCTGGGAAATCTGCCCGCGGATGAATCCAAATTTCCTGTAGCAACCTGGCTAAAAGGCTTATTGACAGAAGGCGTACAGGAGTTTATCCTGAATAGCATGCTCTTGCGTAAAGCCAGCCCACCCGGGCAAACACGTGGTTTTAAACCAGATGGATCCAATCTGCCCTGGGTGGTAAAACACCTAAAAAGTAAAGCACTTGATAAGTATAATGATTGGATCGCCCACCTGCAAACAGCACTCCCGGACCTGGCAAATATTCAAACTATTGTGAGGGAGGACGACAAACACTGCTACCTTGTACTGGAATATCATGACAGGCTAAATGTACCATCCTGGATGGCATCAGACGGCACACTACGACTACTGGCACTTACATTACCAGCCTATCTGCCTGATTTTAAGGGTATATATTTGATTGAAGAACCTGAAAACGGCATTCACCCCAGAGCTGTCGAAACCATGTATCAATCCCTGTCTTCAGTTTACAATGCCCAAATCCTCCTGGCCACTCACTCCCCGGTCATATTAGGCCTGGCTGAACCGGAAAAAATCCTTTGCTTTGCCAGGACCACTCAGGGAGCCACAGATATCGTTCTGGGAAGCCAGCACCCGGCATTGAAGAATTGGAAAGGCGAAACCAATCTAGGCATTCTTTTTGCCGGGGGTGTGCTTGGATGATTAAGGATCTTGTAGTCCTCGTAGCGGACAGAAATATGGAATTCGCTATCAAGGGTTTACTAACACGCCCTCAAGCACTAGGGATACGTCAGGTATATTTTGATTGCTTTGTCCATCCAGAACACGACCCCGGATGCCTTTTAAGGGGTCATCACTTTTTACAACCCATGGCACAGACTTATCAGCATGCACTGGTAATGCTTGATCACGAAGGGTGTGGACGGGAACATCTCTCAAGAAGTGATCTGGAGAAATATATCGAAGAATGCCTGAAACAATCAGGCTGGGATGATCGGGCCGCGGCCATTGTTATCTCGCCAGAACTGGAGGTATGGGTCTGGAGCAATTCGCCGCACATTGACCGAATTATTGGATGGGATGGAAAAAAGATAGACTTGCGGGCCTGGTTGATCCAGCAAGGGTTTACCCAAAGCCGTAATGGAAAACCTGAAAAACCCCAAAAAGCCTTTGAAGATGCTTTAAAGCATTGCGGTAAGGCCCGTTCATCCTCGTTGTTCTTTCAACTGGCCAGGTCTGTAAGCCTAGAAAACTGCGTTAACCAGTCGTTTATCAAGTTAAAAACAACCCTAAAAAAATGGTTCAATACAGAAATAAACAATTTTTAGAAGCCAGACTGTATCGCCAGCACTTTTGAGCTTAAAATAAGCGGGACCCGCCGGGTCCCGCTTTGACACAAATGCCCTTCTTTCAATTCCACCCTACTCCACCGTCACGCTCTTGGCCAGGTTGCGCGGCTGGTCCACGTCGCAGCCCCGGGCCACGGCCATGTGATAGGCCAGCAACTGCAGGGGAATGACCGAGAGCACCGGTGTGAGCAGTTCATGGGTGCGCGGGATGTGCAGGACGTGGTCCACCACTTTGGCCAGGTCGGCTTCGCCGTCCATGGCCAGGGCCAGCACGGTGGCTTCCCGCGCCTTTACTTCTTTGATGTTGCTGAGCATTTTTTCAAAGAGTCTCTGCTGGGTGACCAGGGCAATCACGGGCACGCCCTCGATAATCAGGGCCAGGGTACCGTGTTTGAGCTCACCGGCGGCATAGGCTTCGGCGTGGATGTAGGAGATCTCTTTGAGCTTGAGGGCTCCTTCCAGGGCCACGGCGTAGTCCAGACCCCGCCCGATGAAGAAGGTGCTGGGCACCTCGCGGTGGGCGGCTACAAAGTCCTGGATGACCTGGCCGTTTTCCAGGATCACCCGGGCTTTGTCGGCCAGCTTGCGCAGCTCGCTGATGATGGCCACGCGTTCCACCAGGGATTTTTTACTGCGCCGCTCGGCCAGGTAGAGGGCAATCAGATACATGGCCACCAGCTGGGTGGTGTAGGCCTTGGTGGAAGCCACGGCAATTTCCGGCCCGGCCCAGGTGTAGAGCACGTCATCGGCCTCCCGGGCCACCGAGCTGTCCACCACATTGGTCACGGCCAGCACATGAGCGCCGCGCCTTTTGGCTTCGCGCAGGGCGGCCAGGGTGTCGGCAGTTTCGCCCGACTGGCTGACCACAATCACCAGGGTGTGCTGATCCACAAAGGGATCGCGGTAACGGAATTCCGAGGCGATATCCACTTCCACGGGCAGTCCGGCCAGTTTTTCCATGACATATTTGCCCACCACCCCGGCATGGTAAGCCGTACCGCAAGCGGTAATGAAGATTTTATTAAACTGCCGGACCTGGTCCTCGCTCAGGCTCAGGTCCAGGTTGACGCTCTGGTTGTCCGGACTGAGGCGGCCGCTCAGGGTATCGCGCAGGGCCACGGGCTGTTCGTGAATTTCCTTGAGCATAAAGTGGTCGTAACCGCCCTTTTCGGCCTGGGCCGCCTCCCAGCCCACTTCATACACCGCTTTCTCCACCGGCTGCCCCTGGCTGTCGTACAGTTCCACGCTGTCGGCCGTGACCACGGCCATTTCCCCGTCGGCCAGGATATAGGTGCGCCGGGTGTGGCTGAGCAGGGCCGGAATGTCCGAGGCCAGAAAATTTTCCCCTTCCCCCAGGCCTACAATCAGCGGGCTATCCTGGCGCACGGCCACCAGGCGGCCCGGTTCGTCCAGGCAAAGGATGACCATGGCATAGGAACCTTCAATTTTGCGGATCATCTGCCGCACGGTGGCCAGCAGGTCACCTTCGTAGAACTCCTCCAGCAGGTGGGCCAGCACTTCGGTGTCGGTTTCCGAGGTAAACTGGTGCCCGCGGGAGAGCAGCCATTCTTTGATGGGCAGGTAGTTTTCGATGATGCCGTTGTGCACCACGGCAAAGCGACCCTGGCAGTCCCGGTGCGGGTGGGCGTTGGTATCGGATGGGCGACCGTGGGTGGCCCAGCGCGTGTGCCCAATGCCCACCGTACCGTAAAAGTAATTGCCGGCCAGCTTTTCTTTTAAATTGGTCAATTTGCCAACTTTTTTATATATGCGCAAGTGGTTATCTTCTATTAAAGCAATACCTGCCGAGTCGTAACCCCGGTATTCCAGCTTTTGCAGGCCTTCCACCAGGATGGGCACGGCGGGTCTGGGGCCGATGTAGCCAACAATACCGCACATGGTTTTAACCCCCTGAAAAAATAATCGGGTAAGTCAATCACGACAGTAATCAAACATCGCTCTTTTTTCCGGACGGCGGCTTTGTGCCGGCAGTTGCCTGCCGGTTTTGTCCGCTTTTCACGGTGCCGGTACACCGGGGAGCATCCGCCGATGTCTCGATAAACTCCCCCCTCGTCCACCAGGGGTTGCCTGGTGCTGGCGCTTTGGCTTTTTTACCCCCTGCTTTCTCTGCTCATTCCCACCCCCTTTTACCGCTCGTCGTCTTCCGTCCTCTCCCGGTTCAGGCGCCGGACAAATGCCGGAACCGATCCCGACAGGCCGAAATCAGCTTTCCAGATGGCGAATCAGCTGCACCAGCTCATCCACAATGTGCTGCAGCTCGCCTTCATCCTGGC
Organism: Desulfurispora sp.; assembly: GCF_052744395.1. Taxonomy (NCBI): domain Bacteria; kingdom Bacillati; phylum Bacillota; class Clostridia; order Eubacteriales; family Desulfurisporaceae; genus Desulfurispora; species Desulfurispora sp. The sequence continues at coordinate 14,487 of NZ_JBRAJI010000031.1, forward strand.
CTTCCGCCATCACCCGCACCAGCGGCTCGGTGCCCGAGGGGCGTACCAGAATGCGGCCCCGGCCGGCCAGCTTCTTTTCCAGCCGGCGAATGGCCGCCAGCAGTTCCGGACTGTTCATCACCAGATCCTTGTCTTTGACTTTCTGGTTGACCAGCAGCTGGGGCAGGCGCTGCATCTGCCCGGCCAGCTCGGCCAGCGGGCGGCCGCTCTTTTTGACCACGGCCAGCAGCTGCAGAGCGGTCAGAATACCGTCACCGGTGGTGTTGTGCTCTAAAAAAAGGATATGGCCGCTCTGCTCGCCCCCGAAAACGGCACCGCTCTTTAAACATTCTTCCAGCACATAGCGGTCGCCCACTTTGGTCTGCAGCACATTGATGCCGCATTTCTGCAGGGCCAGGTGCAGGCCCAGGTTGCTCATCACGGTAACCACGGCTGTGTTGCGGGACAGGCGGCCCCGCTGCTGCAGGTCCCGGGCACAGATGACCATGATCTGATCGCCGTCCACCAGCTGCCCGTTGTGATCCACAGCCAGCACCCGGTCGGCGTCGCCGTCATGGGCCAGCCCCAGGTCAGCCGCGTGCTCTTTTACGGCCTGCTGGAGCATCGCGGGGTGGGTGGAACCGCAGCCCACATTGATGTTGCAGCCGTCCGGCCGGTTGTTGATGGCCACCACTTCCGCCCCCAGGCGGCGCAGCACGGCCGGCGCCACCTCGCTGGCCGCGCCGTGGGCACAGTCCACCACTATTTTCATGCCCTCCAGCGATACATCTACAGTGGAAAGCAAAAAGCTAATATATTTTTCCATGGCATCGGGCAACTGATACGAACGGCCCAACTGCCCGCCGGTGGGCAAATCTCCCCAGGTGCCCCTGCTGGCCATGCGGGCTATTTCTTCTTCCACTTCATCGGGCAGTTTGTAGCCGCTGGGGCCGAAAAACTTGATGCCGTTATCGGGAGCCGGGTTGTGGGAAGCCGAAATGACCACCCCGCCCTGCAGTCCCAGCTCGCGCGTCAGGTAAGCCACAGCCGGGGTGGGCAGTACACCGGCCAGCAGCACATCCACCCCGGCCGAGCAAATACCGGCCACCAGAGCGGCTTCCAGCATCTGTCCGGACAGGCGGGTGTCCCGTCCGATCACCATGCGGGGTGCTCTGTCCCCCCGCTTGAGAACCAGCGCGGCGGCCCGCCCCACAGCCAGAGCCATTTCCGGCGTCAGGTCGGCATTGGCCACACCGCGAATGCCGTCAGTACCAAACTTAATTTCCATACCGTATCTTCTTCTCCCCACCAAACATTTCGCACCTGGTAAACAAAATCAGACAAACCACATTGTATTATAACTTTCTTTGCCAAACACTGTCAAATTATCACAATTATTAATAAACAGGCGTTCTTTCAGTATAGTATTAAGCCTCCCGGTGGAAAAGTGCCTGTCAGGGCAGCGGCAAATTCTCCCTACGGGGACGCCGGCGTCTCGGACTGCTGGGCCGCTGCCTGCAGCACGACCTGCACCTGCACAGTATCGCTGTCCAAAATTACTCCGTCCGGCGGCAGCAGCCGCACCGTATGGCTGATGGATGCAGCGGCACCGCTCACATCCACGGGCTCAGCCGGTATGGCGGTCAGGCCGGCCAGCAGGGTCGCCTCACCCCGCACCCGCACCTGAACCGGGCTGACCAGCACCCTGTCCACCCGGTATCCTTCGGCCGGCTGCCCGGTAGTTTCCACGCGTACCGGCACAAATTTTTCCGGCAGGGGAGCAACGGGCACACTCACCCTGACCAGCCGCGGCGTCACATTTACCAGTTCATGGCGCGCCGTGACCGGCAGGTTTTGTTCAATGTTCTGGATCGCACCCTGAATGTTCACACTGATGGTAAACTGCTGCATGCTGTCCAGGATCTTTTTGGGCCCGCTCACGGTCACCATAGCGGGACTGACGGCGGGCTGCCCGGCCACATAGCCGCGCTGCGGCTCGCCCTGCAGCTGCGCCACCACCGGCATTTGCTTGCTCACCCGGCGGTCGGCGCTCACTATGATCACACCGGGAGTCACCTGCACAATCTTCACATCAGGAGGAGAGGTTATCGCAACCTGGACCGTGTTCTCTCCCTCCTGAACCCGGGACAGATCAATGCTAGCCCGAATATCGGCAGGACGCAGCACCAGCAAGCGGCTGCGCAGCCCTTCCGCCCGCACGGATACATACTCCGGTATACCGCTCATCACCAGGTAATCGGCCTGGTTTTTTACTTCCAGCGGCACATTATAGACCTGCTGGCTGGCCGGGAATTGTTCATTGGTCACATAAACCCAGAGCACCACGGCGAAGAAAAGAGCCAGCAGCCGCAAGGAGAGCCGGCGCCAGTTAAGATTTACCAACCAGCATCACCTCCGCACCCACAGCTGGCCCAAAGCAGAAGGCTGCCGGGACACTTGCCAGAGCTGCTGCAGTTTTTCTTCCAGGGCGGACCTGGTCAGCCCGCGCAGCAGCGTTCCTTCCACCGCCAGGGATATTTTGCCTGTCTCCTCGGACACAATCACGGCCAGGGCATCGGAAACCTCGCTGATGCCAATACCGGCCCGGTGCCGTGTACCCAGCTCCTTGCTCAGGTGCTGTTCATCGGTCAGCGGCAGCACGCACCCGGCAGCCAGAACACGGCTGCCCCGCACAATGGCGGCACCGTCGTGCAGCGGTGTTTTGGGGATGAATAGATTGACCAGCAGCTCAGCGCTCAGCCAGGCATCCAGCTTGACACCGGTCTCGGCATGCTCCTCCAGTCCGGTAACCCGCTCCAGCACCAAAAGGGCGCCTATGCGGCGCTCGGCCAAATATTCCACCGCCTGACCAATATTACTAATGGTTTTTTCCAGATCACCCTCGGAAAGGCTGACAAAGGAGCGGGCGATGAATTTCCCTCCACCGATTTTTTCCAGGGCCCGCCGCAGTTCGGGCTGAAAGACGATGGGCAGGGCCACCGCCAGGAAGTAGAGCGACTGCTTGAGCAGCCAGTGCAGGGTATAGAGTTTGAACAGGCTGCTCAAGGCGGTGGCCACCAGCAGCACGGCAATGCCCTTGAGCAGCTGCACCGCCCGCGTCCCTTTGATCAGCAGCGTCAGGCGGTAGAGGACGTAGGTCACTATAGCTATGTCAATTATGCTGGTCAGGCCGAAAATTTCCCAGAAATTGAAGTCGATATTCCAGTCAAAGTGCCAGTTCCAACCGGGCCAGTTGCCGAACAATTTTTCCCCTCCCCGGCCATGCTATTTCTACTCACAACAGTTTAATTATCCCCCGGCGGGCCCTGGAGGTCAACCCGACAAAATATAGATGCCACCGGCACCCGTACAGGTTTGCCGGTGGCATTCTTTTATCCCTTTTCCAGCCCTGCGCCAGCGAGCAACACTATCCCGCCGGATTAACCGGCAGCAGGACGCATTTCTTCCTGGGCGCTGTCGTCCAGTTTCAGCAGACCGTAGGCAATACTGTCCACCAGCGCCTGCCAGCTGGCCTCGATAATATTCTGGGAAACGCCCACGGTACCCCAGGAGCGGCGTCCGTTGCCGGTTTCGATGAGCACGCGCACTATCGCACCGGTACCGTCCTTCTCGTCCAGCACGCGCACCTTGTAGTCGGTGAGCTGCATCAGCTTGATGCAGGGGTACTGCTGCTCCAGCGCCTTGCGCAGAGCGTTGTCCAGCGCGTTCACCGGTCCGTTGCCCTCGGCCGCCGTGTGCACGGTCTGACCGCCCACATCCATCTTGATCACGGCCTCGGTGTGCACGGGGGAGTTTTCCTTCATTTCGATGATGATGCGCAGGCTTTCCAGGCGGAAAGGTTCCTGATAACCGTTCTTCAAACGGCGCAGCAGCAGTTCCAGCGAACCTTCCGCCCCCTCGAACTGGTAGCCCCGGTTTTCCAGCTCCTTGATGCGCTGCAGGAGCTGGCGGTTTTCTTCCTTCTGCATGACCAGATCCAGGTCCAGCTCCCGGTATTTGTACAGCAGGTTGGCCTGCCCGCTCAGCTCGGAGACCAGCACGCGCCGCCGGTTGCCCACCTGCGCGGGGTCGATATGCTCGTAGGTGCGCGGGTCTTTCAGGATGGCGCTCACGTGCACCCCGCCCTTGTGGGCAAAGGCGGAGTCCCCCACAAAGGGTTGATTGCTGGCGTGGTGCAGATTGGCCACCTCGCTGACATAGCGCGATACTTCGGTGAGCCGGGCCAGATTCTGTCGCGGGATGGTCTCATAACCCAGCTTCAGGCTGAGATTGGGGATGATGGAGCACAGGTTGGCGTTGCCGCAACGCTCCCCGTAGCCGTTGATGGTACCCTGCACATGCATGGCCCCGGCCTGCACCGCCGCCAGGGAGTTGGCCACCGCCAGCTCGCCGTCATTGTGGCAGTGGATGCCAATGGGGCAGGCCAGCTTCTCCCGCACCAGAGTCACAATTTCAGCAATCTGGCCGGGCAGGCTGCCGCCGTTGGTATCACAAAGCACAATGCGCGACGCCCCGGCGTCACGGGCTGCCCGCAGGGTGGCCAGAGCATATTCGGGATTGGCCCGGAAGCCATCGAAGAAGTGCTCGGCATCATAGATCACTTCCAGTCCCTGCTGGCGCAGGTAGGCCACCGACTGGGCGATCATGTCCAGATTTTCCGGCAGGGTGGTTTGCAGGGCCTGGGTAACGTGAAAGTCCCAGGTCTTGCCGAAAATGGTCGCCGTGCGCACACCGCTCTGCACCAGCTCCTGCAGGTTCTGGTCCTGATGGGCGGGAACGCCCGGCCGGCGCGTACTGCCGAAAGCGGTCAGCCGGGCCTGCTGCAGGGGCTGCTGGCGCATGCGCCGGAAAAATTCCGCGTCCTTGGGGTTGGAGCCGGGCCAGCCCCCTTCGATATAATGCACCCCCAGGGCATCCAGGCGCAGGGCCACTTTCACCTTGTCTTCCACCGAAAACGAGACACCCTCACCCTGGGTGCCGTCCCGCAGGGTGGTATCATATATTTCCACTGCTGGTGCAAGCACGCCTTCACCAGGCTGGCAATTCTCCACGTTGTGCAAAGGTGCTTCCCCCCGGTTCATTTGTCCGGCGCACAGTCTGGTCTCGTCCGCCGGTACTGTCTTCCCGGCCCTAGATGGCCTGGCATACCGCTTCGCCCATCTCCGCCGTGCCTACCAGGCGGCAACCGGCAGTGTGAATATCGGCTGTGCGCAGACCCTCGGCCAGCACTCTGGACACAGCATTTTCCACCGCCCCGGCCGCCGCGGGCTGCTGCAGGGAGTGGCGCAGCAACATGGCCACCGAAAGAATGGTGGCCAGCGGGTTGGCCTTGTTCTGGCCGGCGATGTCGGGCGCCGAGCCGTGAATGGGTTCGTACAGGCCCACAGAACCGCCCAGGCTGGCCGAGGGCAGCATCCCGATGGAGCCGGTCAGCTGCGCCGCCTGATCGCTCAAGATATCACCAAACATATTCTCAGTAACTAACACATCGAACTGGCGGGGGTTGCGCACCAGCTGCATGGCGCAGTTGTCCACCAGCATGTGGCTGACCTGCACATCGGGATATGCGGGTGCCAACTGCTCCACCACTTCCCGCCACAGCCGGGAGCTCTCCAGCACATTGGCTTTATCCACCGAGGTCAGCCGCTTGCGGCGCTGGCGGGCCAGTTCAAAGCCCCGGCGCACCACGCGGGCAATTTCCTCGCTGGTGTATTCCAGAGTTTCCACCACTTTATAGCCGCCGGGTATTTGCTGCCGCTCCTTGCGGCCGAAGTAAATCCCGCCGGTCAGCTCGCGCACCACCATAATGTCCAGCCCGGCAATCACTTCTGGCTTCAAAGTGGAGGATTCCACCAGCTGAGGGTAGACCCGGGCCGGGCGCAGGTTGGCATAAACGCCCAGCTCCTTGCGCAGGGGCAGCAGCGCCCCCCGCTCGGGGCGCAGTTCCACGGGCAGATTATCCCAGCGGGGCCCCCCCACCGCCCCCAGCAGCACGGCATGGCTCTCCCGGCATCCCTGCAGCGTTTCCGGCGGCAGGGGGTGGCCGGTGGCATCATAGGCGGCACCGCCAAAGAGGTATTCTTTTATTTCCAGCTCCAGTTGATATTTTTCCGCCACTTTGTGCAGAACTTTTACCGCCTGGGCGATCACCTCGGGGCCGATACCATCGCCCGGCAAAACAGCGATCTTGTACATCATCTCAACCTTCCTGTGTTGCGGTGTTGTTTTGTTGCTGCAGCCTGGCCGCCACATAGTTGATCAGGCCGCCGGCGGCAATGATCTGCTGCATGAAGGGCGGCACCCGGGTGGCCTGATACTGCCAGCCGGTGGTCAGATTTTTGATCAGACCCTGTTCCACATCTATTTCCAGCTCATGGCCCGTAGCGATTTCCTCCACCGCCTCCGGGGCCTCGAAGATCAGCAAGCCGATGTTGAAGGCATTGCGGTAGAATATGCGGGCAAACGAGCGGGCAATCACACAGGATACCCCGGCCTCCTTGATGGCAATGGGGGCATGTTCCCGTGAGGAACCGCAGCCGAAATTCTTGCCGGCCACAATGATATCCCCCGGCCGCACTTGGCGGGGAAACTCCGGGTCGGCGTCCTCCATGCAGTGGGCGGCCAGTTCTCTGGGATCGGCGGTGTTCAGGTAGCGGGCCGGGATGATGGCATCGGTATCGACATCGTGGCCGAATTTCCATACTCTACCTTGAATTGTTGCGGGCACTTAAAACACCTCCTGCGGCGCGGCAATGCGGCCCAGCACGGCCGAAGCGGCGGCCACGGCCGGGTTGCTCAGGTAAACTTCACTCTCCGGGTGGCCCATGCGGCCCACAAAGTTGCGGTTGGTGGTGGCAATGGCCCGCTCTCCGGCCGCCAGAATACCGGCATGACCGCCCAGGCAGGGTCCGCAGGTGGGAGTGCTCACCGCCGCCCCGGCTTCAATGAAAATTTCGATCAGCCCTTCCCGCAGGGCCTGCAGATAAATCTGCTGGGTACCGGGGAAAATGATCAAACGCACATTGGGGTTCACTTTGCGGCCGCGCAGAATAGTGGCGGCAATGCGCAGGTCTTCCATGCGCCCGTTGGTGCAGGAGCCGATCACGGCCTGGTCGATGGGCACATGGCCCACCTCGCTGACCGGTTTGACATTTTCCGGCAGGTGCGGGCAGGCCACCGCCGGCTCCATCCGGCTGACATTGAAGTCATATTCGGCCGCGTAGCGGGCGTCCGGATCGCTCTGGTAGAAAGTGTACGGGCGTTTGGCCCGCCCCTCCACATACTGGCGGGTTACTTCGTCCGGGGCGATAATGCCGTTTTTGGCCCCCGCCTCCACCGCCATGTTGGCCATGGTCAGGCGGCTGTCCATGGACAGCACACCGATTACCGGGCCGGTAAATTCCATGGCCATGTACAGCGCCCCGTCCACACCGATCTTGCCGATGGTGTAGAGAATCAAATCCTTGCCGCTCACCCACTGGGGCAGGTCGCCGTGATAGACAAACTTGATGCTCTCGGGCACTTTCAGCCAGGTTTCGCCCAGGGCCATGGCCGCCGCCAGGTCGGTGCTGCCCACGCCCGTGGAGAAGGCGCCCAGGCCGCCGTAGGTGCAGGTGTGGGAATCGGCTCCGATAACCAGGTCGCCCGGCCCCACCAGGCCCTGCTCGGGCAGCAGGCAGTGTTCGATGCCCATACGTCCCACTTCAAAGTAGTTGGTCAGATTCTGCTCCCGGGCGAATTCGCGGAGCACTTTGGCCTGTTCGGCCGACTTGATATCCTTGTTGGGCACGAAGTGGTCGGGCACCAGGGCCACCCGCTGGGGATCAAAAACCTTGTTTACGCCAATTTTGCGAAATTCCCGGATGGCCACGGGAGCGGTGATGTCATTGCCCAGCACCAGGTCAACTTGGACATTGATCAGCTCGCCGGGCTGCACCTGCTCCCGTCCGGCATGGGCGGCCAGGATTTTTTCAGTGATGGTCATGGCCATGATTGTTTTCACCTTCTTTGAGTAGCTTGTTTACTGCGTTCAGGTAGGCTCTGGCGCTGGCCTCCAGCACGTCGGTGCTGATACCCCGCCCCACCACCACTTTTTCTCCATCTAAAGTTATTTTCAGGGTTACTTCACCGATGGCATCCTTGCCCGAAGTGACGGCGCGAATGCCCCAGTTGACCAGGGTGCAGGACAGGCCGGTCACCTTGTCAATGGCCCGGCAGATGGCATCCACCGGCCCGTTGCCGCAGGCCGCCTCCTCCAGGCGCTGTCCCTCTTTCAAAAGCCCCACAGTGGCCGTAGGCACCACGGTACTGCCGGTGGAAATGTGCAGGTAGTCCAGCGTGTATACCGGCGGCACCTGGCGGATTTCCTCTTCCACGATGGCTTCCAGATCGTGGTCGGTAATCTCCTTCTTGCGGTCGGCCAGGTTTTTAAAGCTGGTGAAGGCCTTGGCCAGTTCTTCTTCCGTAAGCACATAACCCAGCTGGGTCAGCCGTTCCTTGAAAGCGTGGCGGCCCGAGTGCTTGCCCAGCACCAGGTTGGAGTGGCTGATGCCCACGGTTTCCGGCTTCATGATCTCGTAAGTGGTGCGCTCTTTGAGCACACCGTCCTGGTGGATGCCCGATTCGTGGGCAAAGGCGTTTTTGCCCACAATAGCCTTGTTGGGCTGGATCACCATGCCGGTGAGGGTGGAAACCAGACGGCTGGTGCGGTAGATTTCCCGCGTGTTGATGGCGGTTTCCAGGCCCAGCTGGTCCCGGCGCGTGTGCAGGGCCATAACTATTTCTTCCAGCGAGGCATTGCCGGCTCGCTCGCCGATGCCGTTGATGGTACACTCCACCTGACGGGCCCCGGCACCCAGGGCGGCCAGCGTGTTGGCCACGGCCAGGCCCAGATCGTCGTGACAGTGCACGCTGACAATCACTTTTTCTATCCCCCGGGTATTTTCCATAATGTAACCGATGAAATCGGCATATTCCCCGGGTACCGCGTAACCCACCGTATCGGGAATATTTACCACCCTGGCCCCGGCGGCGATCACGGCTTCCAGCACACGGCAGAGATAGTCTTTATCCGAGCGGGAGGCGTCCTCGGCGGAAAACTCCACATCGCTGGTGAAACGGCGGGCGTAGGCCACGGCGGCCGCGGCGGCCTCCAGCACTTCCTGCCGGTTCATACGCAGTTTGTACTGCAGGTGGATGTCCGAGGTGGCAATAAAAGTGTGGATGCGCGGCTGCTCGGCCTGCTTGAGGGCCTGCCAGGCCACATCGATATCCTGCTGGTTGGCGCGGGCCAGCCCGGCCACAGTCACGCCTTTGACCTCGCGGGCAATAGCCGTCACCGCCTGCAGATCGCCCGGCGAAGCAATGGGAAACCCCGCTTCGATAATGTCTACTCCCAGGCAGGCCAGTTGCCGGGCAATCTGCAGTTTTTCCGCCGTGTTCAGGCTGACGCCGGGGGACTGTTCGCCATCCCGCAATGTAGTGTCGAAAATATAGACCCGTTTGCTCATCTGGTTAACCTGCCCTCCTAAAACAGAAATCAGACTTTAAGTCGTCGGACATTGGAAAAGGCATAACATCCACTCTGGTAAACCGTGCCAGGCTATAGCAAGCCCGGTACTAAAAAAATTAGCAGTCAATAGCTTCGTCAATGCCGCAGCCAGCCAGCACCATGGGCGACACATTTTCGGCCGCGCTGACCAGACAATTGACCAGCGCCGGACCGGAATGGCCCAGAATTTCGGGCAGCAGAGCTGTAAGCTGCTCCTCGCTCTCCACCTGGTACCCGGCAATACCGTAAGCGCGGGCCAGGGTGACAAAGTCGGGATGGAAAGCGAAATTCACTGCCATGTAGCGCCCCTCGCAGTAATACTCCTGTAGCTGGCGCACCATGCCCAGAGTATGGTTGTTCAGGATGAAAATCTTGATGGGCAGCTGCTGTTCCACCATGGTGGCCAGTTCCTGCATGGTCATCTGCAGGCTGCCGTCACCGGTGACCAGAATCACCCGGCTGTCGGGCCGGCCCAGCTGCGCACCGATGGCCGCGGGCAGGCCAAAGCCCATGGTGCCCAGCCCGCCGGACGAAATCAGGCTGCCCGGCCGTTTGAAGCGGTAGAACTGGGCCACCCACATCTGGTGCTGGCCCACGTCGGTAGCCACAATGGCCTCCCCGGCCGTGGCCCGGTAAAGGTGTTCCACCACGGCCTGGGGTTTGAGCACAGCCGCCTCTTTTTGATAGGTCAGCGGGTACTGCTCCTTCCAGGCGGCGATTTGTGCCAGCCAGGCGGCCCGCTCGCCCGGAGCCACCTTGCTGAGCAGGGCGCCCAGAATGTGTTTGACATCGCCCACAATGGGCACATCCACCCGCACATTTTTGCCGATCTCGGCCGGGTCGATGTCGGCGTGGATGATGCGGGCCCGGGGAGCAAACTGGCTGACTTTGCCCGTCACCCGGTCGTCGAAGCGCGCTCCCAGCGCAATCAGCACATCGCAGTTGGTCACGGCCAGATTGGCCGCCCGCTCGCCGTGCAGGCCCAGCATGCCCAGAAAAAGCGGGTGGTCGCCGGGAAAGCCCGAAAGCCCCATGAAGGTGTTGGTCACAGGAGCCTGGATCTTCTCGGCCAGTTCCTGGAGCTCGGCCGTGGCCCGGGCGTTCAAAATGCCTCCGCCAGCATAGATCACCGGGCGCTCGGCCTGGCTGATCAGGGCGGCCGCCTGGGCAATCTGCCCCATGTGCCCCCGGTAGGTGGGCCGGTAGCCGCGCAGAAAGACCCCGGAGGGGTACTCAAAATCTATTTCCGCCCCGGCCACATCGCGCGGCAGGTCAATGAGCACCGGCCCCGGCCGGCCGGTGGCGGCAATGTGAAAGGCATTCTTGATGATCTGCGGCAGGCGGGCCGGATCTTTTACCAGATAGTTGTGTTTGGTGATGGGCATGGTGATGCCCGTAATGTCCACTTCCTGAAAGGCGTCGGTGCCCACCTGGCTGGTGGGCACCTGGCCCGTAATCAGCACCAGCGGCACTGAATCCATGTAGGCATTGGCTATACCCGTGACCAGGTTGGTGGCCCCCGGCCCGGATGTGGCCAGACAAACCCCTACCCGGCCACTGGCCCGGGCATACCCGTCTGCAGCATGCACGGCCCCCTGTTCATGCCGGACCAGGATGTGCTTGATGGAAGACTTGTGCAGAGCGTCGTAAACCGGCAGGATGGCCCCGCCGGGATAGCCGAAGACCATCTCCACACCTTCCAGTTCCAGACAGCGCACCAGTGCCTCGGCAACCGTCATGCGCATGTATGCTCCCCCCTTTGCCCCTGGCTTCCTCCAGGGCATAACTTTCACCCGGCCAGGTTTACTTGCGCAGCCAGGGCATCATCTGGCGCAATTGCGCCCCCACTTTTTCAATGGGATGTTCCTGCTCCCGCTGGCGAATGGCGTTGAAAACCGGACGGTTGGCCTGGTTTTCCAGAATCCATTTTTTGGCGAACTCGCCGTCCTGGATCTCCTGCAGCACTTTCTTCATTTCCTTGCGGGTGTCTTCATTGATAATCCGCCGCCCCACCATGTAATCGCCATATTCGGCGGTATTGCTGATAGAGTAGCGCATGAAGCTCAGGCCGCCCTCGTTGATCAGGTCCACAATCAGCTTGAGCTCGTGCAGGCACTCAAAATAAGCCATCTCGGGAGCGTAACCGGCCTCCACCAGTGTCTCAAAACCGGCCTTGATCAGCTCGCTCACCCCGCCGCAGAGCACAGCTTGCTCGCCAAAGAGGTCGGTCTCGGTCTCCTCTTTAAAGCTGGTCTCAAACACCCCCGCCCGGGTGCAGCCAATGCCCTTGGCATAGGCCAGGGCCAGCTGGCGGGCCTGGCCGGTGTAGTCCTGGTGCACGGCAATCAGGCCGGGCACGCCGTTGCCCTGTTCATACAGGCGCCGCACCATGTGTCCCGGACTCTTGGGCGCCACCAGGAATACGTCCACATCGGCGGGCGGCACAATCTGGCCGAAATGAATATTGAAGCCGTGGGAAAACATCAGCGCCTTGCCCGGTTTCATGTGCGGGGCAATGGCCTCCCGGTACAGGGCGGCCTGCACTTCATCGGGCACCAGGATTTGAATTACATCGGCCTGGGCGGCCGCTTCCGCCGGCTCCAGCACGGTGAATCCGGCGGCCCGGGCCTTTTCCCGGCTGCGGCTGGCGGCCGGCAGACCGATAATTACATACAGACCGCTGTCCTTCAGGTTGAGCGCCTGGGCGTGCCCCTGGCTGCCATAACCCATGACGGCTATTTTCTTACCCTGTAGGTAGGCCAGATCGGCATCGTGATCATAGAAAACCTTAACCATTTGTCTTTAGTCCTCCTCGCGCTGGTTGTTTATTGTAGTAAATTTCTGGCCGCGCAGCATGGCCACCTTGCCCGTGCGCACCAGTTCCTTGATTCCGTAAGGCCGCAGCGATTCTTCAAAGGCGTTGATCTTCTCCTCGTTGCCCGTACACTCCAGAATCATGGTTTTCAATCCCAGATCCACAATGCGGGCGCGGAAAACATCGGCAATTTGCATGATTTCGCCCCGCTGGGCCGGTTCAGCGGCCACCTTGATCATGACCAGCTCGCGGTCCACGAACTGGTCAGCAGTGATGTCGCTGATCTTGATCACGTCCACCAGCTTGTGCAGCTGCTTGGTTACCTGTTCTAAAACCCTCGCGTCCCCCTCCACCACAATGGTCATGCGGGATATCTCCGGGTCATCGGTGCGGCCCACGGCCAGACTGTCAATGTTGAAACCGCGCCGGCTAAAGAGCCCGGCCACGCGGGCCAGCACCCCGGGGTTGTTTTCCACCAGCACGGCCAGGATGTGTTTCATCATACCCGGGTTCACCTCACCTTATTAATCGATGATCTGGTTGAGCGGCGCACCGGGCGGCACCATGGGCAGCACATTTTCCTCCCGCTCAATGATGAAGTCCAGCATTACCGGACGGCTTTCCTGCACGGCCTGCTCCAGGGCCGGCCGCAAACCGGCCGGGTCGGTTACGCGCAGCCCCACCGCTCCGTAGGCCTCGGCCAACCTGACAAAGTCCGGATTGATCAGTTCGGTGTAGGAATAACGGCGGTTGTAGAAAAGCTCCTGCCACTGGCGGACCATGCCCAGGAAGCCGTTATTTAGTATAGCCACATTGACCGGTAATTCGTGGTTCACCGCCGTGGCCAGCTCCTGAATGTTCATCTGGATGCTGCCATCCCCGGCTATATCAAAGACCACCTCGTCCGGGCAGGCCACCTGCACGCCGATGGCGGCGGGAAAACCGTAACCCATGGTACCCAGGCCGCCCGAGGAAATAAAGGTGCGCGGCCGGGTAAAGGTGTAGTAATGAGCCGTCCACATCTGGTGCTGGCCCACCTCGGTGGTGATGCGGGCCTGCCCGCCGGTCACCCGGTAAATCTCCCGGATCACCTGCTGGGGCTTTAAGCGGCCGTTTTCCTCGTAATCCAGAGGATATTCCTTTTTCCAGGCCTGGATTTTCTCCTGCCAGGCGCCGGGCAGTTTGGCCTGCAGGCGCTCCAGCAGCTGGCGCAGCACATATTTCACGTCACCCACGATGGGGATGTGCGCGGGCACGTTTTTGCCAATCTCGGCCGGATCCACATCAATGTGAATGATGGTGGCCTGGGGGGCGAATTCGCTGATCTTGCCCGTCACCCGGTCGTCAAAGCGGGCCCCCACCGCCAGCAGCAGGTCGCACTCGCAGACCGCGTAGTTGGCGTATTTGCTGCCGTGCATACCCAGCATGCCCAGGGAAAGGGGATGGTCGCCGGGAAAACCGCCCAGCCCCATCAGGGTGGTGGTCACAGGCGCCAGCAGCAGCTCGGCCAGCTGGAGCAGTTCCCGGTGCGCCCCGGCCACCACCACCCCGCCGCCGGCGTAAATCACCGGCCGCTGGCTGGCCATGATGGCCGCCGCCGCTTTGTTCAGCTGTTCTTCATCCCCGTAGAGCACCGGATGGTAGCCGGGCAGATCCACCGGACCGGGATCCTGGTACTCGGTTTCCCCGCCGGAAACATCGCGGGGAATATCCACCAGCACCGGACCGGGTCGCCCCGTGCTGGCAATGTAAAAGGCTTCTTTCACCGTACGGGCTAAATCGTTAATATCCTTAACTAAATAGTTGTGTTTGGTAATAGGCAGAGTAATGCCGGTAATGTCGGCCTCCTGGAAGGAGTCCCGCCCCAGCAAGGCCGACACCACCTGCCCGGTAAAGGCCACCATGGGCACCGAGTCCATATAGGCATTGGCAATGCCGGTAACCAGGTTGGTGGCCCCCGGCCCGGAAGTGGCCAGACAAACGCCCACTTTACCCGAAGCGCGGGCATAGCCGTCGGCGGCATGGGCGGCACCCTGTTCGTGGCGAGTCAGGATGTGCCTGATATCGGCATCGTACAGAGCATCATAAATGGGCAGCACCGCACCGCCGGGATAACCGAAAATAACGTCCACACCCTGTTCCTTCAGACATTCCACCAGGATCTGCGCACCGGTCATTTTCATGGCATAAAGCACTCCTTATATATTAAAGGGTTCGCCCCGTACAGCGCCGGGGCCATTAAGCGCTGCCGGTTATCTTTCGAGCACTGCCCCCGTGCTGGCCGAGGTCACCAGCCGGGCATAACGGGCCAGATAACCCTTCTCCACCCGCGGGCGGGGCGGTTGCCAGGTCTCCCGGCGCCGGACCAGTTCTTCCTCGGAAAGCCGCACATCCAGGCGGCAGGCCGGAATGTCAATTTCAACAATATCCCCGTCCTGCAGCAGGGCGATGGGCCCGCCTTCGGCCGCTTCCGGCGAAACGTGCCCGATGGAAGCGCCCCGGGTGGCTCCGGAAAAGCGGCCGTCGGTAATCAAGGCCACGTCTTTGTCCAGGCCCATGCCGGCTACTGTGGCCGTAGGGGCCAGCATTTCCCGCATCCCCGGACCGCCTTTGGGACCTTCGTAGCGGATCACCACCACGTCGCCCTTTTGCACCCGCCCCGCCTGCAGGGCCGCAACGGCTTCCTCCTCGCTGTCAAATACCCGGGCCGGACCACTGTGCCGCAGCATTTCGGGTGCCACCCCGGCTTTCTTCACCACCGCCCCCCGGGGCGCCAGATTGCCCCGCAGCACGGCAATGCCCCCCTGCGGGCTGTAGGGGCTGGACAGCGGGCGGATCACCTCGGGCCGCCGCACCTGCCGGCCCTCCAGCAGCTGGCCCAGCGTGCGACCGCTCACGGTCTGCGCATCCAGATGCAGCAGCCCTCCTCCGGCCAGTTCGGCCAGCACGGCCATCACTCCACCCGCTTCATCCAGATCCTGCATGAAATGATCACCCATGGGGCTGAGCCTGCACAGGTTGGGGGTCTTTTCACTCACCCGGTTGATCAGGTCCAGGTCGATGTCCACCCCGGCCTCGTGGGCAATGGCCGGCAGGTGCAGCACGGTGTTGGTGGAGCAGCCCAGGGCCATATCCAGAGCCAGGCCGTTGGCAAAGGCCTGGGCGGTCAATATTTGCGAAGGCCGCAGGTCCCGGCGTACCAGTTCCACGGCCTGCATACCGGTCATTTTGGCCAGGCGGCGGCGGGCCGCACTGACGGCCGGTATGGTGCCATTGCCGGGCAGGGCCATGCCCAGGGCTTCGGTTAAACAGTTCATGGAGTTGGCGGTGAACATGCCGGCGCAGGAGCCGCAGCCCGGACAGGTAGCCTCTTCCATGACCGCCAGCTCCTGCTCGCTCATCCGGCCGGCCCGCACCGCCCCCACACCTTCAAAGATATTGCTGAGAGCTACCGCCCGGCCCTGGAAGTTACCGGCCAGCATGGGGCCACCGCTGATCACAATGGCCGGAATGTCCAGGCGGGCTGCCGCCATGAGCATGCCGGGCACAATCTTGTCACAGGCGGTCACCAGCACCAGGCCGTCAAACATGTGGGCCTGGGCCATGGTTTCCACGCTGTCGGCAATCAGCTCCCGGCTGGCCAGCGAATAGCGCATGCCGCTGTGGCCCATGGCTATGCCGTCGCAAACAGCAATGGCCGGAAACTCCACCGGCGTCCCACCGGCCAGGCGCACACCGGCCTTGGCCGCTTCGGTGATCTCCCGCAGGTGCATATGGCCGGGCACAATTTCATTGAAAGAGTTGACCAGGCCAATCAGCGGCCTTTCCAGTTCGGCATCAATATAGCCTAGCGCCCGGAGCAGCGAACGGTGGGGCGCTCTGTCCAGCCCTTTTTTAATAGCGTCACTGCGCATCAATAATACCCCCATCCCAGAAAAAACTGAAAAGCCTTCCGCCCGCTGGCAGGTGAAAACACCTGCCAGGGACGAAAGGCCTTTTACCTTCCGCGGTACCACCCTGATTTGCTCCGCGCCTCACGGCCCGGAACCCCTTGTGTGTCCCCATCAGGACACGGCTTTGCTAACGGGGCGCCACCCCGGCTCAGCCTACTGGCTCCAAGAAAGCTCCTGCACGGCAACTTTCCGGCGTTCAGCCTGCGGCTCCAGGGCGATGCGTTTCACCTTGTGCCGGCACCGGTTTTCAGCTCCCCCGGCTCTCTGTGGCCTGGCTTTTGGGCAAGGCTACTTCTTCCCCTTCACAGCCTTTTGCGAACTTGAAAACAATTCTACTAAAAAGCCCCCGCACTGTCAAGCAAGTTTTTGTTAAATCTATTTAGTCAAAATACTTTCAGAAAATAGAGGATTTTTTTTTCTTGCTGTCGAAAATGTCCAATCAAGGTATCTTGCCAAATCATACCCAACCACGGCATGGAGCCGCCTTTGCCGGAACGGAAAAGAATTCCGTCCACCGCCAGGGCGGCTTTTTGTTATCTACCGCAAAATTCATGGTCAGGAGGTATTTCTATGCCAGAAGATCATAAAAGCCCCCAATTCTGGGCTACCGCCTGGGAAGAAGCCCACCAGCATTCGGCGCGCCAGCGGCGAAAAAACTTCCACCCCGTGGATTTCTGGAACAAAATGGCCGCCCACTTTGAGCGCTGGGCCGATCATGGCCGTAACCAGAATCGCGTAAATACTGTGCTCAAGTGGCTGGGACAACATCAGGTCCTGGATCAAAGCAGCCATATTCTGGATATTGGCGCAGGGGCCGGAGTCTTCACCCTGCCTTTTGCCCGATTGGCTGCCCGGGTTACCGCCCTGGAGCCTGCTGCCGCCATGTGCCAAATCTTGCGCAAGCGCTTGCAGGCGGCAAGTCTGACCAATGTTGAGTTTTGCGACACTCCCTTCGAACTGCTGGATCCGCAGCAGGCCCGCATGGCCGCCAGCTACGACCTGGTTTTTGCCTCTCTCACCCCCGGGGTGCGAGACGTGGCAACACTGCACAAAATGGAACACTGCTCCCGCCAGTGGTGTTTTCTGTGTTGTTTTGCTGGCGAACGCATAGCGCCGGCCCGCCAGGAGCTGTGGCAACAGATCATGTCCGGACCGCTGGTCTGGCCAGCCAATGAAATCATCTACCCGCTCAACTATCTTTATAACCGCGGCACACCCTTCTCCTGTTTCATCTGGGACGAAGACTGGAGCGAAGAACTGCCAGTGGATTTGGCCGTGGAAACCCTGACCCAGTTTTTTGCCGGTTATTGTGAAATAACACCCAGCATCGAGCAAACCATTACCCGCTATGTTCAGGAAAGGGCCCAGAACGGGTATTTCCTGGAAGAATATCGCTCCCGTCTGGGCATGCTGCTGTGGAAGACGGGTCAGATCCGGTAATTTTCAAATCCAGGTTTTTAGGAGGTATGCCTTTATGTTCAAAAAATTCCAGGTGGGTTACAGCAAATTATTGCCACTTGTGCTCCTTCTTTCTCTTTTCGCTTTGCTCTATGCTGGAGCATCCTGGACCGACAGCAGCAAACAGGAACTGATCATTGGTCTGGGCCGGGATTTTTACGAGGGTCCGGAGAGTACCCACTTTGTCCATGGCAGCACAGGACTGTGGGAAGGCCTTACTTATATTGATGACAATTTGCGTCCCGTGCCCTGGCTGGCTGAAAAACTAACACCGGATAAAAGCAACCAGACCTGGACTGTTACCCTGCGCCCGGGCATCAAATTTCATGACGGCACACCTTTGAACAGCGCTGCTGTGGTAAAAAGTGTCCAGCGCATGGCCATAAATCCCAAATTTGACGAATATGGAACTTTTCTCAATCTAAAGAGTGTCCGCGCTGTAGATGACCGCACTGTCCAATTCGTATTCAAGGTGCCCGAGCCGGCTTTCCCGGCCAAAGTAGCTTACCACGGCTGCTCCATATACAGCCCCAATAGCTTTGACAGCAGCGGCAAGTTCACCCAGCCTTACGGCACCGGCCCGTTCAAGTTTGCCCAGTATAAAAAAGGGGAATCTTTAACCCTGGTGGCCAACAAAGATTACTGGGGAGAAAAACCTCGTTTGGCAAAAGTAACCTTTAAGTACATTCCTGATCCTACTACCCGCCTGGCCGCCCTGCAAAGTGGCCAAATCCATGCCATCATCGATGTAGGGGGTATCATGCCCGAACAGGCAGCACTGGTCAAGAAAAATTCCAAACTCCAGCTTTATGAGCAAGTGGTCAACACTTCGCACTATATTGTCTTCAACACACGCCAGGCCCCGTTTAATACACCGGAAATGCGCCGGGCCGTCAGCCTGTCCCTGAACCGGGCACAGATTGTACAAAAGTTGCTGTACGGTTACGGCAAACCGGCTGATACTCTGTTCTCGCCCCTAGCCAAAGACTGGACGGTAACAGGGCTCTGGCCATACAACAAGACCGAAGCGCAAAAGCTGTCCAAAGCAGCCCGGGTTCCCGCGGATAAACGCAGTGTCACTATCCTGGTGAACAGCGCACTGGCCAACCGCTGGCCCTACAAAGCGCTGGCCGAAGTCTTACAGCAAGAATTGAAAACATTTGGTCTGAGCCCACAAATAAAAATGATGGAAATGGCTGCCTGGAAGGAGGCGATCAAAAAAGGGAATTATAATCTGACCATACACCCCTATACACTGATGACTGGCGATCCAGATTTCTTCATCGGACGCTGGTTGAGCTCAAACGGACAGATGAATCAAGAACGGGGCATGGGATATAAAAATACCCGGGTTGATAACATGATCCAGGAGGCGGCTGCTCAGGGCAACGCGACCAAACGCCGCCAGCTTTATCAAGAGATCCAAAAAATTGCCGCTCAGGACGCGCCTATCATTCCGGTTTACCATGATGTTTGTCTCTATGCCACCCGCAAAGAAGTAAAAGAACTGCGGCTGGATTCCCTGTTTAAGCCCAGTCTTGCCAGAGCATACATCCAATAGCCCGGATAGAAAGCAAAAATTAAATGTCAAGTAATTTTGATTAAAAAAGCCCTGCGTAAAGCAGGGCTTTCAGAGTGTTGACAAACACCATTGTTTCAAAAGCTGGCCAACGTGAATTCGTTGTTTTTGTATCAATTTGGAAAGCAACAATAAATATCGTAGCTTCGAGCCACCTGACTTCCAAAGCCAGGTGGCCAATTTTTTCAGATTCATGGCAGCAAAAGTAAGCATCGCCTGCATGGACACCTTCTCCAAACCGCGTAAGGTTGTCCAACGCATGCCATGCTTTTCCTTAGCATCGGCAAAGACGCGTTCGATGGTTTCTTTACGCATCGCATACAATCGTTTGTTTTCTTCCGTGTGCCTTAAATGTTCTGCTTCTTCCACATACTCCGCCCAGATGTGACGGCTAATGCGTTTGGTAACATCTTTGCTTTCGGTACACCGGGGAAGCAATGGACAATCTTTGCATTTGTCCGGGTTGGAACGGTACACCCGGTACCCTTCCCGTGTGGTTGTTTCATACTCCAAGATTTCATTTTGAGGACAGATGTAACAATCGTAGTATTCGTCATACACATACTCGTGTTTGTGTAAAAAACCGTCTTTCGTATGGGGTCTGGTATAGGGCATGACCGGACGAATGTTTGCATCCAGGCACCTTTTTGCGATATACGGCGTTTTGTAACCGGCATCGAGCGCAATGGCTTTTGGCAGCCCAAACCGCCGGGTGACTTTTTCCAGTACCTCATCAAACACCTGGCTGTCATGCACATGGGCTGGCGTCACATGCGTTCCCAACACAAAACCATGCCGGTCACACGCCGTATGAAACGAGTAGGCAAAGACCCGTTCTTTTTCACTTTTGACAAAAAGCCCACTATCAGGGTCGGTGGTGCTGGTTTTCACCTCCTTGACCACGGGTTGGTGCTTTTTTGGCAACGGTTTCTTTCCATGGGCTATCCGGTCCTGGTTGATTTCTTCTTCCAGTTGGGCTTGGTATTTTTTGCTTTGTTCCTGGATGAGGGTTTTGGTGTACTTGTGTTTATTGGCGCTGGCCTTGACATGGGTGGAGTCAATAAACAATACTTCCGGGTCTACGAATCCATGACGAACGGCTTCTTCGAGGATGCGTTGGAAGATGGTTTCAAAGAGGTTGGTACCACGGAACCGGCGGACATAGTTTTTCCCGAAGGTGGAGAAATGAGGAATGGGTTGGGTGAAGTCATAGCCGATAAACCAACGATAGGCGACGTTGGTTTCGATTTCTTTAATGGTTTGGCGCATGGAACGGATGCCAAAGAGGTATTGGATTAAAACGATTTTGATTAACACGACCGGGTCAATGCTGGGCCGTCCAGTAGCTTGGCTGTATTTATCTTGAACAAGGTCGTAGATGAAGCTAAAGTCGATGGCTTGATCGATTTTCCGTAACAAGTGGTCTTGAGGAACTAATTGTTCTAATGAGAAGAAAGAAATCTGATAACGTCCTTGATTGTAGATCGTAAAATAGAATTGACCCCCGCTAGTCAAGTAAAACTGACCCAC
>NZ_JBRAJI010000032.1:0-35110 GCF_052744395.1 Desulfurispora sp.
CCAGATTATGCCTGAAAATGGTTATTGGTGAGATGGTATCACGGATCCAGGAATATTATACACCAATTTACCTTTGATAGAAGGACTTTCTAATTTTTTGCCGAAGCAGTCTCTATTAATCATTTAAAATTTTTAAAATATTTACAATATTAAAGACTGAAGAATAACCTGCTGAACACGGAGTGCTTGATTATGTCCGAAATGGAATTTAAAAAAATATTCGACCTCTCCCCACTGCCCATCTATGTGCTGCAGGACGGCAAATTCCGGCTGGCCAACCCCAAAATGGTACAGCTCACGGGTTACACCCTGGAGGAAGTGCTGGAGATGCCCTTTTACCAGCTCATCCACCCGGAAGACCGGCCCCGGGTGGTAGATACCGCCCTGCGCCGCTTAAAGGGCGAACCGGTGCCCGAATCATACGAGTTTCGCGCCGTCAACAAAGCGGGGCAGGTAGTGCACTTGAGCGGGGTTTTCTCCCGCATCATTTTTCGGGGCAAACCGGCTGTGCTGGGCCAGGTGATGGATGTCAGCGTGCTCAAACAAACCGAAACACAGCTGCGCCAGTCGGAGACGCGTTACCGCAATTTGCTGGACAATATCAGCGACATTGTTTATACCCACGATGTGACCGGGTGGCGCTTTGTAGAAGTGAACCGGGCCCTTGAGCTGGTCATGCACTTTCCGGCGGAAAAATGGCTGGGCCAGCCCATTACCAATTTGCTCACCCCCCGCCTGCGCCACACTTTTACCGATTATATGCAGCAAATCATTACCACGGGAGCCAGCCGGGGGGTGATGTGCGTGCTGGACGCCCAGGGCCGGGAACGCTACCTGGAATACAACTCGCTGCTCAACCGGGATGCCTCTCCCCCCCTGGTACACGGCATCGCCCGGGACATCACCGACCGTATCCTGCGCCGCCGCCAGCTGGAACAGGTTTACGAGGGGATTATCGCCACCATGTCCCAATTAGTGGAACTGCGCGACCCTTATACCGCCGGACACCAAAAACAGGTGGCCGAGCTGGCGGTGGCCATCGGCCGCCATCTAGAGCTGGATAAAAAGCGTCTGAAGCTGCTGCACAACGCGGCCATGCTGCACGATATCGGCAAGATTACCATTCCTTTAGAAATTCTGGTCAAGCCGGGACGGCTTACCGCCCTGGAGTGGAATTTCATCACCCTGCATCCCCTGATGGGCAAGCAGATCCTGCAGCAAATCCCCCAGTCGGCCGATCTGGTGGAGATTGTGGCCCAGCACCACGAGCGCCTGGACGGTTCGGGTTACCCGGACAATCTGGCCGGTGAACAAATCCGCCTGGAAGCACGCATCATCGCCGTGGCCGATGTTTACGACGCCATGACCTCCCACCGTCCCTACCGCCCGGCCCTTTCCCGTCAGGAGGCGCTGACCGAGCTACTCAGCAAGGCGGGAAAACACTACGACCCGGACGTGCTGGAAGCCTTTAAGGCCATCATCCAGCAGAAAAACTGACCGGGCACACCGGAAAAAAAGTACCGTTTGCCGCAACTTGCCTCTTGCTTTCAGACCGTCCTGGTGTTATCATTAGGGCAAGGCTGAACAAATGATACACCGAAGTATCGCAACCGGCAAGGGCGCTTTTCCAGCAGGAAAAGCGCCCTTTTATGTTTTGCCGGCTTTTGGGCAGTGCCGCCCCTGGTCCGGAGCAGGACTGGCGGAAATCCGCCATACACCCGGGGTCGGGCTGCTTTGCTATTTTGCGCCAAACCCGGCCCGGGTGCAATGCCCGCCAGTTGTGGCACCGCCCGGCCGGCATGGGCAGCCCGGTGTCCGCAACAAGCCATCAACCTCATAAAGGAGTGATTCCCGTGCGCCAACCTCTCCTCATCCTGCTCCTGCTGGCCGGCCTTTTGCCGGCCGGCGCTCCGGCCGCCCTGGCCGCGGCAGGCCCGGCCGTGGACAGCGGCGACACCGCCTTCATCATTGTCTGCACCGCCCTGGTCATGCTCATGACCCCCGCTCTGGCCCTGTTCTACGGCGGCATGGTGCGCCAGAAAAATGTACTCAGCACCATGATGCACAGTTTCCTGGCCATCGCCCTGGTCTCGCTGATCTGGGTGCTGTATGGTTACAGCCTGGCTTTCGGCCCGGACATCGGGGGGCTGATTGGCGCACCCACCGCCCTGGGCCTGCGGGGCGTGGGCATGCTGCCCAATGAAACCTACGCTGCCACCATTCCCGAACTGGTCTTTGTAGTGTTTCAGCTCATGTTCGCCATCATCACCACCGCTATTATTTCCGGAGCCTACGCCGAACGCATGCGCTTCACCGCCTTTTTGCTCTTCAGCGCCCTGTGGGTAAGCGTGGTCTACCTGCCCCTGGCCCACTGGGTCTGGGGGGACGGCGGCTGGCTGCGCCGGCTGGGTGCCCTGGACTTTGCCGGCGGCACGGTAGTGCACATCAGCTCAGGGGTGTCCGGCCTGGTGGCCGCTCTGGTGCTAGGGCGGCGCAAGGGGCTGAAAAACCAGCCCCCCCTGCCCCACAATCTGCCCTTTACCGTGCTGGGAGCCAGCCTGCTCTGGTTCGGGTGGTTCGGGTTTAACGCGGGCAGTGCGCTGGGCAGCAACGGACTGGCGGCCATGGCCTTCCTGGTCACCAACACGGCCGCGGCTGCTGCAGCCCTGGCCTGGCTGCTGGCCGAATGGCTGCACCACGGCAAACCTACGGTGCTGGGAGCGGCCAGCGGTGCTGTGGCCGGCCTGGTGGCCATCACTCCGGCCGCCGGTTTTGTCACCCCCCTGGCTTCCCTGCTCATCGGTCTGGGCGGCGGCCTGCTCTGCTACCTGGCCGTGGCCGTACTCAAACAACGCCTGGGCTATGACGATGCTCTGGACGCCTTTGGCTGCCATGGGGTGGGCGGCATATGGGGCGCTCTGGCCACCGGAATCTTTGCCAGCAGAGCAGTCAATGAGCTGGGCGCCGACGGTCTGCTCTACGGCAATCCGCACCAACTGCTGGTGCAGCTCATTGGCGTGGCCGCCACCATCGCCTTTGCCGCCCTGACCACCTGGCTGCTCCTGAAACTGGTAGGTCTGCTGACCGAGCTGCGCGTTTCCCCGGAAGAGGAAGAAATGGGCCTGGACATCACGGTGCACGGGGAAAAGGCCTACCGGGAAAATCTCTCGGGCAGCCCGCTGCCGGGAGCCGGCAACTCGCTGCTCACCCGGGCCGGAGCAACATCACTCAGTCATTGACACTGTTATTGTACTGGCAGACCCCGGCCCGCACAGGTCTGCCAGTCCCCAGAACAAAGGAGTTCAATCAAAGGAGGCTATACTCATGAGCATGAAAAAGATTGAAGTGATCATCCGCCCCGGCAAGCTGGAAGATGTCAAGGCCGCTCTGTCCCAGTACGGCATTCGCGGTATGACTGTATCCGAAGTGGCCGGCTGCGGGCTGCAGAAAGGCAAAAAGGAGGTCTACCGCGGCAATGAATACACCATTGACCTGCTGCCCAAAGTTAAAGTAGAAATTGTGGTAGGACAGGAGAGAGTGGCCGAACTGGTGGACCTGCTCATTGCCACCACCCGCACCGGTCAGATTGGCGACGGTAAAATATTTATCTACCAGGTGGAAGATGCGGTGCGCATCCGCACCGGCGAAAGGGGGCGGGCCGCCCTGGGAGAAAGCAGGCGCTAGCCCGGCCACCAATTACCAGTAGCGGGGCGGGTAAACTTTCATAAGTTTAATCGTATAATAACACTGGAGAAGGAGGCACATTCCCGCCGGGCGGCCATACGCCCGGCTTTTGCCCCCATTTACGTCAACTCCATCAAAATTTACGGGAGCTAATACCCATGCCCGGCCTGATTTTGAAAGTGCTCACCTGCAACATACATCACGGGAGAGACTTAAAAGACAGAGACAGCCTGCCCCGCCTGGCCGCCCTTATTACTGCCAGCGGCGCCCACCTGGTAGCCCTGCAGGAGGTGGAAAGCGGTTCTCCCCGCTCGGCTTTCGTGCACCAGCCGCACCGCCTGGCCCGCCTGAGCGGCCTGCAGGTGTTTTTCGCTCCCGCCCTGCGCCTGCTCGCCTGGCATTACGGCAACTGCCTGGGCAGCCTCCTGCCGGTGGAACGAAAAAAGCGCTTTACCCTGCCCGGTACGCGGCGGGAAAAGCGCAACCTGCTCCTGCTCCGGCTGAAAGCCGGTCCGCCTTTTTATTTTCTGGGCACCCACCTGGGACTGTCCGCCAGCGAGCGGGCGGCCCAGGCTTTCTATATTGCCGATCGACTGGCCGAACTGGACGCCCCTTTTATCCTGGGCGGTGACTTCAACGCCCCGCCCTTTGCCCCGGAATTGCTGCCCCTGCAGCGGGTGGCCCGCACCAGCCCGGCCACCCTCCCCACTTACCCGGCTGAAAAACCGCACCAGTGCCTGGACTTTTTCTTTTTCTCGCCCCACTGGCAGCTAATTGGCTGCCGCACCATCCCCACCCGGGCCTCGGATCACCTGCCCCTGCTGGGGGAGTTTAAATTAAAAACAATCTGAACCGCTACCTACCTCATATACTCCAGAATATGCCGGCAAAACTCCCTTATATCAGCCGACTTTTCCCTGATAATCTGATATATTTCCTCTGCTGTCACCTCAGCATAGCCATGTACCAGGCAATTACGATAACCGGCCATACCCTTGATCCTTTCCGCAAACTCCGGCGGGATAATTTTCGCCCGGCTCAGAGTAATGATGATCTCCCGGTAATCATCCGGGTGACCCAAACCGGCTTTGGCAATTATATGCCGTCCGATATCAAACACGCTTTCCAGAATCCGCCGCAAGTGATGTTCGGCGATGGCATAGTTATCCGCCTCGGCCGCAAAACCCTCCCGGCCCAAAGCCACCAGTTTGTCCAACCGCACCAGCGATTTATTGATCATGTCAATGCGGGCATATACTAGCTCACGATTGATCACCGCCACACACCCATCCCTCGCCTTCCTGGCATCAGAATACATCCTTTCCCAGGACGCTCTCAGCCATTTCCCGGTAGTAGGTCTGTAAAAACGGCTTAAAGTCCAGATAATCCCTCATTGTCACATCCTCAAAATCGGTTCGCAGTTCCTCATTCACACTGTACAACACCTGGCCCTGTCTGATAATAGCGAAACGCAAATCCAGCGGCACTTTCTGCAAAAGAACCAGATCCACTGCTAAAGGCTGCAAAACTTCCTGCAGTTTTTCTTGCAGTTCTATTTCCAATTGCAGCAAATTGCCTTGAGGCGGAAAGTCAGCAAAGAGCACCGCCAGATCCACATCGCTACCCGGGTGTTGCTCTCCGGTAGCCCGCGAACCAAACAAATAACAGCTCATTACACCGTATTCCTGCAGAACCGGTACTATGGACACTGCTATTTCCTGTTTAAGCATCTCATCCACCTCTGGTAATCCCTTGTTTCTGTCATTTTTGCCAAAAATTAATCTATCTAACCCGACTGCCCATCCAACTCCGCCAGCAAATCGCCCAGCACCTGCCCAATGCTCTCCCGAAACACTAGTTCGGCCCGCTCGTCCCAGGCGGTAGGATCATGGTTGACAATCACCACCCGGCGGGCTTTTTCCGGCAGGGCCGCCGCCGGATACACGGTAAGGCTGCTGCCCAGTACCAGCAACAGCTGGCAGCCGCTGAGCACCTGCACAGCCTGGAAATAATCCTCACTCATACGGTCCTCAAACAGCACCACGGCCGGGCGTAATATACTACCGCAATGCCGGCAGCGGGGCGGTATCTCGCCGGCGCCCACTTTTTCCACCAGCACGGCGAACTCATCCTTCTCCCGGCAGGATAGACAATAACATTCCCGCAAATTGCCGTGCAGCTCCCACACCCTCCGGCTACCGGCGGCCTGGTGCAGGCCGTCGATATTCTGGGTAATCACGCCCACCAGCAGCCCCCGCCGCTCCAGCTCGGCCAGAGCCAGGTGACCGGTATTGGGCCGCGCCTGCCGGTAGGACTGCCAGCGGGGCAGGTTGAACTGGTAAAATCTTTGCGGGTCTTTTTTGAGCACCGTCAGGGTGGACACACTGGCCGGGTCCACTTTGGTCCACAGACCGCTGCCCGGACTGCGGAAATCGGGGATGCCACTTTCGGTACTCATGCCCGCCCCGGTGAAGGCAAATGCCGGCTGGCTGCTCTTGAGCAACTGCGTCAAAGCAGTAATTTTTTCGGCATAGGACGGCACAAAATTCCCCCCTTATAACAAAGGTTGCAGGATATACTTGCAATAATAGCGAATGTTTTAAAATTAGCAACCTTTCCTCACCAGCTACCGGACTTTCTGACACTCGCTTTTTGACAAAAGCCAACAGGACAGGAAAAATCAGTGCCCACTGGTTTTCCGGGATGGCGGCCAGATCTTTCCGCCTCCGGTATTTGCTATATTATACCAAAAGGAGTGTGTTGCTAATGAGTGGATTTTTGAGCAATCTGCTGAGCAAATTTAAAAAGAACAGCCCGGCCGCTCAGGCCGAACCGACTGCCAAAGCGGCAGCCCGCCGGGCGGAAAAGGAAAGCCGCCCGCGCCGCCAGCCCGGCCACAGTGCCCCGGCCTGCCAGAAGATAGTCAGCGCCCTGGACGAGCTGGCCGCCAGCAATCAGGTGCTCAACCTGCACAAAAAAGATGTGGGCGGCACGGTGAGCTATTATATCGGCGAGCGCAAAATCCTCTATATTATCAAAGACCTGGAGCCACCCCGCACGGTCTTCCTGTTCTCCCGCGCCGACAGCCTGGCCCGGGAGATGGGTGCCCGGGGCCTGAAAGCGCTCTCACGCAATGAAGCCAAATCGCGCGGCTACGGGTCGGCCAAAGCCGTGTATACCGGCACCGATGCCGCCGTGGTGGTACAGATGGTTCAAAGCCTGCGCCAATAAAAGCTGGAGCAATTAACAAAAGCAGACCGCTGCTGGTTCATCAGCTGGTCTGCTTTTTCCGTCATCAAACAAACAGTAATCGTCACGAGCTGCCCGCCGGTTGTGTAAAGCCGGTTCCACCGCTTATGCTCCGGCCGGATCGTCCGGCCCGTCCTCGACCACCTGCCGGCCGCAATAGCTGCAAAAACGCCCGCCGGGCGGCAGCTCTTTCTGGCACTGCGGGCATACCGGCGGCCGGGGCAAGATTTTTTGGATTTCTTCCTCCAGCTGGCGGATATCCTGTTCCAGCTGCAAGGTGCGCTGGTAGAGTTCCTCCATCTCCTGCTGCTGGCTGACATCGCCCTGGCGACTCTTGTAATACAGGTAGCCCAGAGCGGCCATATTGTTTTCCATTTCCTTCTCATAGCGGGAGAGTTCCAGCTTTAACTTCTGCACCCCTACAAATTCCACCGACTTTTTGGCCACATCGCGGGCCCTGTCCCCGGCCCTCTCACCCAGATCCAGCGCCTTTTCCCCAATGTCACGGGCCTTTTCCCCAATGTCTTTGGCCTTTTCTCCCAGGTCACGAGTGATGTCCTTCACTGTTTCGGCAAAGCGTTTGAAAACTTCCACCGCCAGCCCCCCCTGTTCTCCAAATTTATTGTACGGACTCCGAGCATTTCAGCCAGCTCAGGCCCTGAGCGGAAATAACCACCGGAAAGCAGTGCACATAACCGGGCCGCAAAAAATAGCGGGCTTTGAAATTACTGGTGCACAGGTACCCCCGCTCGATCAGCTGCTGCAGCACCTGGATCGCCTGTTCTTCACTCAGCCCTGCTTTATCCATCAACGCTGGCATGATACCGTCACTAAAAAAATTTTCCATTTGTAACCTGTACATTTGAGCCAGAATTTCTTTCAGCCTTTTTTCCTCCAGGCTAACCACCTTGTCCGTCATTTCCAGCACCCGCTCAATTATTATTGCTCCCGGCCTGAACAGACTTGCCTTATGACCTTATACTACTCCTTATAGCATACCATATCCTGTTCAGCTTGGCAAATTAACCCGGGTTAATCCTGTGGCGAGTAATCCAATAAATCATCCAGCGTTATCTGGGGGAGCAGTTTGCGCAGTCTTTCCCGGATGCGGCAAAAAGCCTCCAGGCTGGGCTGGAATCGCTGCTCTTCCCACTGCTGCACAAACCAGGGATTCATGTCAATCAATTCGGCAAAATTATGAATGTCCTCTATTCCCAGGTGCACGCGCCAGTAACGCAGGCGATTCTTTATTGTCATCGGGTAGGGCCGCCTCCTTTGTTGAAAATAAGCTTTCGCCATCATCAAGCCCTCCTCCTGCCCCGGGCACAGTTTTCTGTCTTTTGCAAAATTTATATTATATTTAAATTAATGTCGCTCTATTGTTTTCCAGAACTACTATATCTATAATGGAAGCAACAGCAGGTGAAATGACAAAATAAATCCCTAAACGGTAGATATTTAACGCTAAGCGGAATAAATATTCTGACAAGTTGTTTGCCGGTAATTTTCCCTGGCAGAACTGCACCCGCTGCAGCCCAAACCCTGTTTTGCACCTGATGTGACATCAGCGATGGCAACCGGTTGAAGCAAAACCTGAAATTATCAGTTCGGAGGAGTGATCCCCATGCAAGCGGATCGCCATATAGCGCAACAACCAGTCACGCCCCCTCCCCCCGCTCCCAGCGCCCGTGTTTTTGACCGCCTGGCGCTAAATACGCCGCGTGGTCAGGTTTGGCTGGAGGGGCCCGTACCCCCCCGGCAACTGGCCCTACTGCAAATGAACCCGCAGCTGAACAACTTCCGCCCGGCGGAAAAGCAACACAGGGCGCTGGTGGACATTGCCGCTATGCCCGAGGGCATGATCTATATTGCCCGTTTGGAAAATGAAATCATCGGCTATGTCACCTTTCACCGCCCCGATGAATACACCCGCTGGTACCAGCACCCCCGCATCCTGGAAATGGGCGGCATTGAAATCAGTCCGGACTGGCGGCGCTACAAAATAGGCCGCCATCTGCTGCAACTGGCCTTTTCTTCGGCCAACCTGGACGAATACATTTGCATCACCATGGAATACTGCTGGCACTGGGATTTGAAAAACAGCGGTCTGGATGTCTGGCAGTATCAAAGGATGCTGACCGGCATGTTTGAAAAGGCGGGGCTTTCCAAAGTGGCTACCGACGACCCGGACATCTTAGAGCACCCGGCCAATGTGTTGCTGGCCAAAATTGGCCCCCGGGTGAACAAAGAGGATCGCCTGCTCTTTGAATCGCTCCGCTTTACTAAATTCGGCCAGATGAAAGGCACCATTTAGGTTACGGTGTTCCATACTGCCTGGATAAAATCAGCCGGCCTTCCCCAATGGAGAGAAGGCCGGTTCATATTTGTGGCTCACCCTTGCCAAAAGCTGCGGCAGAGGGCATAATGTAAAAAATATCCCTCTGCCGGGCGATATAAATAATTCAAAGAAAGGAAGGTCCTCAAGTCATGCTGCTTACCACCACCCCCTCCATAGAAGGCCGGCCCGTGCAAAAATATCTGGGCATTGTCACCGGAGAGGCCATCATGGGCGCCAACATTGTGCGCGATCTGTTCGCCAGCATCACCGATATAGTGGGCGGCCGCTCGGGAGCATATGAGACCAAACTGGCCCAGGCCCGGGAAATCGCTTTAAGCGAAATGGCTGCCCAGGCCTCCCGGCTGGGCGCCAATGCCGTGGTGGGCATCGACCTGGATTACGAGGTGATCCGGGAAGGCATGCTCATGGTCACGGCCTCGGGCACCGCCGTGGTGGTCTGACCACCAACACTCCCTGGTGGGCTCCGCGCAGGATTTTACCATCCCCGAAGCAGGATGCCCCGCCTGAAGCGGTGGGCGGGCATCCTGCTTTTTTGCCGCCGGAACAATTCTCCGGCAAAGCGAACTTCTGCTATCGCGAACTTCTACTATCCGCCAGTTTGTGGTAAGATATCAGTTGTATGGTGTGATGCTGATTTCTGCAATCAGCCTGATTGCATCAAACCGCTGCAAACCAACAGGAGGCTTATATGTCGGTACAAAAAACCATTGTGGTGAGTATTCAGGGCTGGGAACTGGAAGTGCTGGAAGGTCCGCGCCGGGTGCAGGTGGAACCGCTGGGCGAAATGCTGGAGTTCAAGGGCATCTGGCTGACCGAACCCGAACGCGGTCTGGTCACCGTGCTCTGCTACCCGGATAGAGTGTTTTACCTGGAAATAACCGAATCCGAAGTGCCGGAAACCCGCCCCGGCCGGCGCAACAAGGTTACCCCCCTGCGCCGGGTCAGCCAGCTGACCGAAAATAAAGACAGTACTCCTACCGACAATTCCGGTCCGGAGGAAAAATAACCCGTATTTCGGACTAAGAAGAACAAATTTGTAAAATGGCATAATTAATCCGAAAGCAAAGTAGGATTGAGCATGAGTCTGGTAAGAAAACCGGAAAACCCGCTCACCAAAACAGCACCAAACACGCCCGTCCGCCCTCTGCCACCGGCCGGGCAAACCCTGCTCAAGGGAGCACTGATCTTAACCCTGGCCGGTCTGCTGGTGCGGGTGCTGGGCGCGGTCTACCGCATCCCCCTGGGCCGCCTGCTGGGCGACGTGGGGCTGGGCCTGTATGCCATCCCCAACCAGTATTACCTGCTCTTTTTCACCATTTCCGCAGCCGGCATCCCGGTGGGCCTATCCCGCCTGGTGGCGGCCAAGGTAGCGGTGGGCGCCTGGCACGATGCTTACCGCACCTTTCAGATCACCCTGCTGACCATGCTGCTGCTGGGACTGGGATTCTCCCTGCTGCTTTACTGCGGGTCCCCTTTCCTGGTACAGGTGGGCCTGGTGGCCAACCCGGCCGCCCTGGCCGGGATGCGGGCCATCGCCCCGGTGGTTTTTTTCGCCGCGGTTACGGCAGCCTTCCGCGGACTCTTTCAGGGACTGCAAAACATGACCGCAGTTGCGCTTTCCCAGGTGGTGGATCAGACCCTGCTGGTGGTGGGCACCCTGCTCTTCAGCTACCTGCTGCTGCCCCGGGGACTGACGGCCGCCGCCGCCGGAGCCAATTTCGGCGCCGTGCCCGGCGCGGTGGCCGCCACCCTGTTTATGCTGCTGGTTTTTCTGCGCTACCGTTCGCAGTTTAGACAGGCGGTGGCGCTGGACAGTTCGGGCAGCCGGGAGAGCGCCTGGCAGCTCTTGAAAAAGGTTTTTACGGTATCCATTCCTATTTCCTTTGCCAATGTCTCCATGGCCCTCACCGGCATTATTGACAATAAGCTGATTATCGAGCGCCTGCAACTGATCGATTACAGCCAGCAGCAAGCTACCGCTCTTTTCGGCCAGCTCAACCAGATGGCCCTTTCTTTTATCAACATCAGCATTGCTTTTTCCTTTTCTCTGGGCACCAGCCTGGTACCCGCCGTATCCCGCGCCCATGCCGCCGGCGACCACAGCGCCGTGCGCAACCAGCTGCGGGCGGCGCTGCGCCTTTCCCTGCTCACCTCCCTGCCGGCCACCGCCGGCCTGCTGGCGCTGGCCCCCCAGCTCACCGACCTGCTGTTTGCCAACAGCGCCGCCGGCATACCCCTGCGCTACCTGGCTCCGGCTGTGCTCTTCTGGGGGTTGCACCTGGTACTCTCGGGCACACTGCAGGGTCTGGGCCGGGCCAACCTGCCCGTGCGCAACCTGCTGGCCGGCATTGCCCTAAAAATCGCCCTGACCTACGCCCTCACTCCCACCCCCCTGGGCATCCGGGCCGCCGCGCTGGCCACCACGGCTATGTTTGCTATGGCCAGCGCCTTGAACGTGCTCTCCCTGCGCCGCCTGACCGGCCTGGAATTCCATCCCCGGCAGGACCTGCTGCCGGCGGCTGCCGCCTCGGCTCTCATGGCCGCCGCAGTTTGGACAGCCTACCGCGCCCTGCTACTCTGGACGGGACACAGCTACCCGGCCACCATTCTGGCCCTGTGCTGCGGCCTGCTGACTTACCCCCTTTTGCTTTACGCCCTGGGGGGAATCACTCCGGCCGATCTGGCCCGCCTGCCCGGCCCCGGCCGCCGGCTGGCCGGATGGCTGGCCGGCAAAACCAAAACATATTAATAAACCCCCTCCGGCATACTGCCGGTGTTTTCCCTGTTTTTAAGAAAAAACCAGCTTTTACCTGAGCACAAAGTTCTTCTTCAACGTTAGCACATGCTACCCCTACAGCAAGAATTTACCAATAGTTTTAAAACAATATCATACAATAAATTGCTTGACTATTTAAAATTAATTGAATATACTCAATAATTAAAATTATATTCAAATTAACACCAGGGAGGGAAGCTTGTGCTAAAGGCAAAAAAATTACATTTTTTGCTGGTCACCATGCTCTGCCTGCTGGTTACAGCCTTCCTTCTGGGAGGCGGGCCGGCTACCGCAGCCGAAAGGCAAAACAACTACCCCATAGTACTTGTACACGGTTTTAGCGGGTGGGGACGTGACGAAATGCTGGGCTTTAAGTACTGGGGCGGCTTCACTGACCTGCAGGAAAAGTTGAAAAGTGCCGGTTATCAAACATACACCGCTGCCGTGGGGCCGTTTTCCAGCAACTGGGACAGAGCCTGCGAGCTTTATGCTTTCATTAAAGGCGGCCGGGTAGACTACGGCAAAGCACACGCCGCCAAATACGGACACGCCCGTTATGGCCGCACCTACCAAGGCTTGTTACCCAATTGGGGAGAAGTTGACCCATCTACGGGCAAAACCGTAAAGATCCACCTGATTGGCCACAGTATGGGCGGGCAAACAATCCGC
Source organism: Desulfurispora sp. (assembly GCF_052744395.1). Lineage (NCBI taxonomy): Bacteria > Bacillati > Bacillota > Clostridia > Eubacteriales > Desulfurisporaceae > Desulfurispora > Desulfurispora sp. The sequence goes on from NZ_JBRAJI010000032.1 coordinate 12,738, forward strand.
TTACTAGCTCAGTTACTGGAAAATGGCGATCCAGATGAAATTGCCACCACCCCACCCAGCGAATTATCACCACTATTTAATGGCCAGAAAAAGTCCTGGATCCACAGCATCACCACCATTTCCACCCCGCACGACGGCACTACTCTGGCCGATGCTGTGAACGGAATGTTACCATTTGCCCAGCAAACAGTCGCATTAGTAGCTGCCGCCAGCGGCCTGAGCGCGGACAATCTGGTTTACGATTTCAAACTGGATCAATGGGGGCTGAAGCGCCAACCAGGCGAAACTTTTGCCAGCTATGCCAACAGGGTCTGGAACAGCAGCATCTGGAAATCAACACACGATATCAGCGCCTGGGATCTTAGTCCGGACGGTGCCAGAGAACTAAACAAATGGGTAAAAGCCCAACCGGACATTTACTACTTCTCATATGGTACCGAGGCCACCTTCCGCGAACCAGTCACCGGCCATGAAATACCGGAACTGAGCATGAACCCTATTTTCATACCCTTCGCCCTGCACATGGGCGCCTATACCCGCAATGTGCCGAACCGGGTGGTAATAGACAGCAACTGGTGGAAAAATGATGGCGTAGTCAACACCTGCTCCATGTCCGGTCCGCACATCGGTTCAAGTGACACCATTGTTCATTACAACGGGCAGGCACGACCCGGTCGCTGGCACTACTTGGGTCTTTTGGAATCCACCGACCATATGGATATTGTGGGCATCGGCACCCTGTGGAGCCCCACCCCCTGGTATCGCAATCTAGCATCACTCCTGGCTTCTCTGCCGACGAATTAATTACTCGACTGTTAAATAAGCCACAAAAATTACGGGCCGCTTGGAAGCAGCCACAGGGCTGTCTGGCAAGCGGCCTGCATTATTATTCAATTTACCAGGGCGATGGAAGGGCTGAACAATTGCCAATAGGAGCCAATAGTTAGTTTGTGCTTTATGGAGAAATTGTTAAGTGAATGTTAAAAATTAAAAGGATTTGCCTCGGTTTTGTCGAAATACCTTGCTATAAAGTGCCCTTACGCCTAACTACTTAAAAGATAAATTCTGGAGGAATTGCCTTGAGCCAGCGCGTACTATCCCAGGCCGAAATCGATGCCCTGTTTGCCCGTTATGCCGACCAACCCCTGCCTGAAGACTTCAGCCACCTGCTGACAGCCGAGCAACTGGATACCGTGGGAGAAATAGGCAATATTTGCATGGGCACAGCCGCCACCACCCTGTCCCAACTCCTGGGTCAAAAGGTGACCATTGGCTATCCCCAGCTTATTGTCTGCCGGCAGGAAGAAGTTTTCAAGAGCTACGATACTCCCTACTTGCTGGTACAGGTAGGCTTCAAGAGCGGCCTGAACGGCTTTAATGTGCTGGTGATCACCGAAGAAGAAGTGGCTGTAATTGCCAACCTGATGATGGGCGGAGACGGGCAGATTGCCCTACCCATTGAACTATCCGAACTGGAACTAAGCGCCGCCCAGGAAGCCATGAACCAGATGATTGGTTCCGCTTCCACCGCCATGACCGATATGTTCGGGGTAACCATTGACATTACTCCTCCCGTCGCCACCATGGTCCGGGATCTGGTCAACGCCGATTTAACCCCTCTGCCCACCGATCAACCGGTAGTGGTGGCCCGTTTTGAGACAACCATTGGAGACATAGTCAAAACCACCATCATGCAAATCACCAGCGTAGAAGCAGCCCGGGACGAAGCCAATTACTTGTTGATGAAAGCGGGGTTTGACACGGGAGAAACCGCCGCCCCATCCGATACACCGGCCGTGTCCCCGCCAGCAATTGCCACCCCGCCTGTTTCCGCCCCTGCTCTGGCTGGACCGGTTGCTGCACAGCAAAATGACCTGCCCAATCTTTCCGCCGCCCTCTCCCTGCCTGTGCAGGTAACCCTGCTGCTGGGCAAAATAAGCAGCCGGGCCGGTCAGATTGCCGCCTGGCAGGTGGGCGCTAAAATACCCCTTTCGGCTGGCCAACTAAAGGTGCAGATCTATGCCGGTGAGGTACTGCTGGGTGAAGGCGAAGTGATCCAGGAGAATGGACATTACTTTATGCAAATTACCTATCTATCTGCACCAACCAGTATCTAAAAAGCCCCTCCAGGCTAAAAGAAAGCTGTCCAAACACTGCGTCTGGACAGCTTCTTTGCTTTTCCACCGGGCCATTCCCCGGGATTACCGCCAAAAGCGCTTTCTCCGCCGACGCAGGGGGTTTAAAGCATAGCTGCTGTAAACCAAAAGCGCCGTGCCCAGCCCCAGGCAGAACAGAGTGTAAATCAGCCAGTAGGGCAGCCCCAGGCCGCCAAAGGGCAGACCGGCCCGCGGCTCCAAAATGGCCATCAGCACCGCTCCCGGGTTGATAGCCAACAGCAGGCGCACCAGCAGGGGCGGCAGGGCACCAGCATAGCCGCCGGGCGGCTGCAAAAACTGGTAGAAGAAGATGGCCAAAAGGCCGGTGCACACACTCAAAAAGAAGGCCATCCCGTAGGTGGCCACCGTGCTCACCCCGGTGCGCTGAAAGAACACCGAACAGGCCAGGCCCAGCGCACCATACAGATACATGCTCAGCAAATAAATACCGAAGGCAGCGGCAGTCTGCCCCGGGGCAAAGCCGCCATAGAGCGAAACCATGCTGTAAAGGGGCAGCGAAGCCGCCAGCAACAAGACAAAGAAGAGGCAGGCGGCAGCCAGCTTGCCGGTGACAATGCTGCGGCAGCTCAGGCGGGTGGTGAGCAGTACGTTCAGGGTCTGCTTTTCCCGCTCACCGCTGATCAGGCCGGCTGTCAAACCGGGCACCACAAAGCAGAGCAGGGCAAACTGGGCCAGCACCAGCATGATGAAAATTTCCCGGTTCTGGCCGGGCTGGAAATAGCCCGGCCGGTGCTGCCAGTTCAGGTAAATGAAGCCCAGAATAAAGCTGCCCAGGGCCAGCAGGTAGCCGGCCACCATCAGGGCCGCTTTGTAGTTGTGAAAGCGCTGGCGGATTTCCTTGCTCAGGACCGGATTAACGGCCATGCTCATCCTCCTCCCTGGTTACGGCCATGAAGATTTCTTCCAGGTCGCGCCGCTGCGGGGTGAAGGAAAACACCGGAAAGCCGGTCTGCACCAGCCGGGCGAGCAGTTCCGCCAGCCCCCGCGGCTCACCCTGCCAGAGAAAGGTTATTTTCCGTCCCGCCTGCTGCACCCGGGTCACTCCGGCCACATTACCCAGATAAGCGGCCACCGGGGCCCCGTCATCCAGTACCTCCAGCTGCACTGGCTGGCCGGCGTCCTGCAGGCCGGTAATTTCCTCCACCGGGCCGGCCGCAATCACCCGGCCCTGTTCCATAATGGCCACCTGGTCACAGATCTGGGCCAGTTCGGGTAAAATATGCGAACTGATCAGCACGGTCTTGCCCATCTCTTTCAGTTGCCGGATAATGGCCTTGAGCTCGGCCCGGGCCCGCGGATCTAGACCGGAGGCCGGTTCGTCCAGAATGAGCACTTCCGGGTCGTGCACCAGACAGCGGGCCAGGGCCAGGCGCTGTTTCATGCCCCGGGAGAGCAGGTCCACATATTCGGTGCGCTTTTCCGCCAGGTTAACCAGTTCCAGCAGGCTGGCAATCAGTCCTTCCCGTCCTGCACCGGGCAGGCCCATGGCATCGGCAAAAAAGTTCAGGTACTCCTCGCAGGTCAGGCCGTCATAGACGCCGAAGAAATCGGGCATATAACCGATCAGGGAGCGCACTTCGCCGGGCTGTCCGGCCACATCGTACTCCCCCACCTGGGCATGGCCGCCATCAGCCGGCAGCAGGGTGGCCAGTATGCTCATGGCCGTAGTCTTGCCCGCTCCATTGGGCCCCACCAGGCCCATAATGCAGCCGGGGGGTACATGCAAATTCAGGCCGTCCAGGGCCACCGTATGACCAAAATTTTTGCGCAAACCTTCCATCCGGATCATCTTTCCACCACCCCCTGCACAGACAGCAGCCCGCGTTGCGGCACATCTTTCTCCACAGCAGTAATGAGCAATTTCAACCGGCCGCCGGGCAGCAGATACTGGCCGGCCGCAGCCCCGTCGACCCGCCAGGGAAGTTCAACCGGCTGCCAGGTCTTCTTTTGCTGGTTGTAGATCTTCACGCTGCGTCCCGCCAGCTCGGGCAGCGCAGCAAGCTGCAGACCGGTCAGGCGCAGGCGGGCGCTGCCCAGTATTTCCGCCAGATTGTAAACCTCTTCCCGAGCGGTAGGCGTTTGATTAACCACACTGGCCGGCAGCAAAGTACCGGCGGGCAATCCAAAAGCTTCCCCGGGGCGGCCCAGATACAGGCGCTGCCGCCAGAGCACCAGCTGCTGCCCGGAACCACCCCCGGGCTGCTGCACCTTAAAGGCAGGCACTTCCTGCCGGCTCCAGCCCCAAAAATAAAGGCCTTCTCCCGGTTGGGCAACATCCAGCATTTGCCGTCGCCGCCAGTCTTCCAGCAAAGAGTCCTCCTGCTGCCCCCCGGCCAGTTCACTTTCCATCCGCCGGCGCTGTTCCTCATACTGTTGTTGCACTACTGCTTCCGGCACTGGTTTCACATCTCCGCGCCAGGGCCCATCCACAATCCAGTCCCCGGGACGCACGGCCACTTGCTTGCTCTGGCCGTCCTTGATCTCCCCCAGAGCAATGCGGTGTCCGCCCGCCGTCAGGTAACAATCATACAGATCCACTCCCGTAGTATTGGTCAGAGTACCGGTAAGTATATCCCCGGTAAAGTGCAGAGTAGCCTGTATCTGCCCCTGACCGGACAGGTAACCGCCACCCTGCAGCCGCCGCTGGGAGCTATAGGGTACATTACTGTAAGAGATGGTCTGCTCTTCATCCCGCTGCTGAACCAAAACACCTTCCGTCCGGTCGCCGAAGCCCGGCCAGAGCAGAAATCCCGGCCCGGACTGCAGGATCAGCCGGCCGCCCCGGGACAGGAAAACCGCTGCCCCCAGGTGCACCTGGCGCTCCCGGGCGGTTTGCACATCCACCAGGGCCAGGGTCTGCTGCCGGTAACCTCCCACCCGCGTCAGGGGGTTGGCCAGGTAGATGGCCAGCGCGGTCAGCAGGGCCAGGGCGGGCACGGCCGGCCACATCCAGGCCGTCCGGCCGCGGCGTTTCAACAGCCAGTACAAACCGGGGCCTACCAGCAACAGGTAGACCAGCCAGAGGGCAAACAGGGTTCCCGCCCGAACCAGGCGGGGCAGCGGCCAGTATCCGGCCTGGTCGGCCAGAAAGGCGCTCTGGGCGCTTAACGCATTTTTAACTTTTTCCTCAGCCAAGGGCAACCAGGCCGACCACAGTTCAGCGGGCAGTGCCGCCAGGGCGGAAAGCGACCGGTCAGCAGTCAGCACAAAACCCCGGCCATAAAGATAGGTTTTTAGCTGCCCGCCCCCCGGAATATCCAGCCGGTTGTACAGGTGCTCCTGCAGCGCCGACAAGTCGGGGGGTAGTTCGTGGCCCGGGCCCGGCAGCACCAGCACCCCGCCCCGGGCCAGCCACTGCTTTAAAATCTGGCTGCGGGTCGAGTCCAGAGCCGCCAGCTGAGCCGGAGAGGCCACCAGCCAGTCGGCATTATCCCAGGCCGCTCCCTGCACAGGCAGCTTTTCCGGCGGCAGGTATTTCACGGTCAGGCTGTTGCCCAGCTGCTTGTTCAGATAGGCTACCAGCGGCGAATTTAGCAGCTCCATCTCGCCCACCAGGCAGACCCGCCCTCCCTGCACATTGGTGCCGCCCGGCCTGACCCGGCCCAGCACCCGGCCGGCGCTTTCCAGCACCACATAAATGTCCCCATCTCCGTAATTGAAAAAATTGCTCATTTCAGGAGACAACACCATGTTATAAATCCGGCGCTCACCGGGCGAAAGCTGCACCGCCAGGCGGTAGTCGTAAGGCAGTTCCTGGGGCACCTTACCCCGGGCCACCCGTTTCTCCAAGCGAATTTCCCCCTGCAAAGGGCCACTGTCCTGGTTGGTGATCTGGATCTGCAGAGGCAATACGGTATCTCCCTTGTAGATGCCGCCCAGGCCCGGCGTCACTTCCAGCAGCACCCCGGCCTGTCCAGGCAGGGCGGCCGCCAGCCAGATCAGCAAAGCCAGAGCCCATATACCGCCCAGTTTATTTCTGCTCATTGTTCTCCTCCTCACCGGTTCTCTCCAGCAGCTCCAGCCGGCCCAGGTTCAGCCGCTGCTGCTGGCTCAGCACATAATAAACCACCCGGCGCCCTTCTTTTTCCTCACCGGCAACCAGCTCCAGATAACGGCGCTGGGGCGGCAGGGCCAGCCGGGCCCGCTGCATCCCCCGGGCTTCCATACGCTGCACCCACTCCAGCACCGCGGTGGGCAACCCACTCTCCGCGGGCAGCAAAACCGCAGCCCGCTCTATCGGCCTAAAGCGGGTTGCCGGAGCCCACCGGGAAAAATCCCCTTCCGGCCGCACCCAGCACAGCTCCTCTTCCCAGCGCCTCAGCACCAGGCCGGGCAAGCCATCCGGCGAATAAGTGAGTACCACTTCCTGCTGCACCGGCCGCACAAAGAGCAGATAACCATCTTTGAGCCAGAGGGGCCGACCGCCTACGCCCAAAAACACTTCTAGCCCGTCATACTGCGTGAAAAGCCAGGGATTGGGCCGCAGGTAAATCTTTTCTTCCCCCTCCGGGGAGCGGGTGAGTAAAAGCCAGCGCCCGTCGGGCGACCAGCCGGCAGCCCATCCCCCGGTTAAGAACTCGGTATGCTGAACCAAGGTGCCCCGGGTGTCTTCCTGCCAGCTGGTAATATAAATTTGCCCGTCATTTTGCCCGTCTTTGAACCCGGAAAAAACCAGCTTGGGCCCCAGGGGCGCCCAGTATATATTGACCAGCCGGCCAACTTCTTCCGGTACAGACAAACGCCGGGCCGTCCGCAGTTTTTCGCTCAGGGCGGCGCCGAACTGCTGCCAGGTGTGAAAGTCGGGCATTTCGACCAGGCAAATCCCGGTTCCCCGGCCGGAAACCGTGCGGGCCACGGCCAGATATTGCCCGTCAGGCGATATGGCCGGACAGGTGTACTGTTCTTGGGGCTGGCCCAGTACGGCCCGCTGGCCGCCCTGCCTGTCCAGCAAAATCAGCCGACCGTGCGCGGCAGCCAGCAAATAATCCCCTTGCGGCGGTACAGCCAGTTGCAGTTGAGCTTCCCGGGACCCCGTCGCCAGAAAACCGCCCATTTCCTGCCGGGCGGTAACCACCAGATGGCGGGGCAACTGCCGGTAATAAATGAGCCCCGCCACCAGCAACAGCACCATACCCAGCACCGCCAGCCAGGACCAGCGCCAACCCGGCCAGCGCACTCCCCGCCCCCGGGAGGTACGCACCCCGCCAGGGCTGGTCTGCCCAGCGCTTTCCCTCCCGGCAGCACCGGCGGCCTCCACCCCGTCCGGCCAAACCCCGGACGGCCGGACGGATCCCGGCCCCGACCCGGTCAGGCGCCCGGCCAGCTGTTGCCGCAGCTGGCGGCGCAGCTCTTCGTTTACCGGCATGGCCGCGCGCAGGCGACGCATTTTTTCGGCCAAAAACTCTATATTTTCCACACCCCGGCGGCGCTCCTGCCATTCCTCCAGGCTGGTTATCTTGCCGCCATCCGTGCCGTCTCGATGGTTTCCGGACACTTTTCCTCACCTCGCTTTTTTTCTCCCTGCTGCACCAAGGCCCGGCGCAGAGCTTTCAGACCCCGCCAGTGCCACATGCGCACCACAGCTTCACTCCGCCCCAGGACCCGGCCGATTTCGGCAAATTTCAGGTCGGCACCATAGCGCAACGACAGCACCTCCTGGTAGTCGGCCGGCAGCGCCAGCAAACAAAGCCGCAGTTGCCGTAATTCTTCTTCCTGCAAAAGGCGTTCTTCAGGAGTATCTGCGGCCACGGCCACTGTTGCAGCCGGCAGCCCTTCCAGGTTGACTGGCTCCAGGCGCACGCGTCCCCGGCGGTAGTAATCCACCAGCAGGTTGTGGGCCAGGCGCAGGAGCCAGAGATGTACCGGAACCTCGCCCCGAAAATAGTCATATTTTTCCAGTGCCTTTAAAAACACCTGGGCTGTCAAATCATCGGCCTCCCAGGAATCGGCCAGGCGATAGCGCAGGTAGCGGTTAATGCGGGCAAAATTTGCTTCATAAACCTCGGTAAAAGGCGCTTTTCCAGCAGCGGTCAGCAAACAGCATCCCCCTTCACCCACCGGCCCACCCATCCCGGGTGGCGGGACAATATAATCACCTTTAATACTCTCTGTCTATATAGACGCCAGCAAGCAGCTTTTCGTAACACCCGAGTGAAAAAAGTTAACAGGCTCTGGCCAATCCCCCTCCAACGAGAACCTTGCTCTATGGTGAATCCGGGCGGGTCGGAGCTTATCCATTAATTGAATAATTTTTCAGTCAAATTCACTGTATACACTTGTCAACAGCAAAGGCCGGTGATAAAATAAAAGCGAAAGCGGGAGGGACGGTATTTGTTCCGGCAAAACCGTACCCGCACCAACCCGCCATCATCAGCTACAATTTTACCGCTTGGAGCCGGGAAGGACCGAGACGGGGAGTGATGCCTCATGCGAGCATAACACTGCGCCCTGGGAGATCCCGCAGGGCGCTTTTTGCGTGACTTTGAGTAATATTTTGTCATATTCCAGCAATAATTGGCAAACAATCTAATAGCCACCAGATATGCTGGTAAACATTCATCCATACGGGGGAATGAACCATGACCCAAAAGCCCCGCACGGCCATCATCGGAGCCGGCAAAGTGGGCAGCGCCCTGGCCCTGTTGCTGAAAGCGCGCGGTTACCCGCTGGCCGGCATTGCCAGTAAAAGTTTTGCCTCGGCCTGTCGCCTGGCCGATTTGACCGGCGCCCCGGCCTTTGATTCACCCCTGCCGCTGGTGGACAGCGCCGAACTGGTCTTGATCACCACCCCCGACCGGGAAATCGCCCCGGTGAGCGCTCACCTGGCGGAAGCCGGCGCCTACCATCCCGGCCAGGTGGTGGCCCACACCAGCGGCGCCCACAGCGCCGACGAACTGCTGGGCGTGCGGCAGGCCGGCGCTCTGGCCGTCTCCATTCACCCGCTGCAGTCCTTTGCCGATCTGGAGACAGCCCGCCGCAACCTGCCAGGCTCCTATTTCGCCCTGGAAGGCGATGCCGCCGCTCTGCCCCTGGCCGAGCAAATTGTATCCGACTTGGAGGGCAAGAGCTTTCACATCCGGGCCCAGGACAAACCGCTCTACCACGCGGCAGCCTGCATTGCTTCCAATTACCTGGTAGCCCTGCTGCACTTCGCCACCGGGCTGTATGAAAGATTTGGCCTGTCCCGCCAGGAAGCCTTTACTGCACTGCAGCCCCTGGTGCAGGGCACGCTGAACAACATTGCCGCTGTGGGCCCGGTGCAGGCCCTCACCGGCCCCATCGCCCGCGGCGACATCCCCACCCTGCGCGGCCACCTGCCCGCCCTGGCCGAGGCGGGCGGCCACCTGGCGCATTTATACCGCACTCTGGGACAATATACTGTTAACATCGCCCTGGAAAAGGGCACAATCGATCACCGGCAGGCCCTGGCCCTGGCCGAAATATTAAAGGAGGAACCGCCCCATGAGCAACCCGAGAGTGACCACGGCCTACTTCCGGCAGGCCAAACAGGAAGGCCGGCCGCTGACCATGCTCACCGCCTATGATTTCCCCACCGCCCGGCTGGTGGACGCCGCGGGCATCGACGCCATCCTGGTGGGCGACTCCCTGGGCAATGTGGTGCTGGGATATGAATCCACCATCCCGGTAACCATGGAAGATATGCTGCACCACGTCAAAGCGGTCACCCGGGCCGTAAAGCGGGCCATGGTGATAGCCGACATGCCTTTTCTTTCTTACCACATCTCGGTGGAAGAAAGCGTACGCAATGCCGGACGCATGCTACAGGAGGGCCTGGCCCAGGCCGTCAAGCTGGAGGGCGGCCGGGAAGTACTGCCCCAGGTGAAAGCCATCGTCAACGCCGGCATCCCGGTGATGGGGCACCTGGGCCTCACCCCCCAGTCCATCCACCAGCTGGGCGGCTACAAAGTGCAGGGCAAGGATGAAGCGGCCGCCCGCAAACTGCTGGACGATGCCCTGGCCCTGGAGCAGGCGGGCGTATTCTCCATAGTGCTGGAATGCGTGCCCACCCCCCTGGCCACCCTGGTCACCCAAAAGCTGGGCGTACCCACCATTGGCATCGGTGCCGGACCCCACTGCGACGGCCAGGTACTGGTCACCCACGACCTGCTGGGCCTTTACGGCGGCTTTTCGCCCAAATTTGCCAAGCGCTACGCCCAGCTGCACGAAAACATCATGGCTGCTTTAACCGCCTACCGGGAAGAAGTGCAGAGCCGCGCCTTCCCCGGACCGGAGCACGGCTTTGGCCTGGATGAAACCGTGCTGGAAAAACTGTATTAAAAGGAGCCCTACCATGCAGTTACTGACCGAAATAGCCCGGGTACGCCAGTTGGTAAACGAAAACCGCCGCCGGGGCAAAAGCATCGGCTTTGTGCCCACCATGGGCTACCTGCACGATGGTCACCTGGAACTGATGCGCCAGGCCCGTCAGCAGTGCGACGTGGTAATCATCAGCATTTTTGTCAACCCGCTGCAGTTCGGCCCCAGCGAGGACTTTAACCGTTACCCTCGCGACCTGGAACGGGATCTTAAGCTGGCCGCCACCGTGCCGGTGGACGCTGTATTCCACCCGCAGGCAGCCGAGATGTATCCGCCCGGCTTCAGCACCCATGTGGACGTAGCCGGCCTGACCGGCTGCCTGTGCGGGCGCTCCCGTCCCGGCCACTTCCGCGGCGTGGCCACCGTGGTCACCAAACTGTTCAATATAGTGCAGCCCGACCGGGCCTACTTCGGCCAGAAAGATGCCCAGCAGGTGCTGGTGATCCGGCGCCTGGTGGAAGACCTGAACCTGCCCCTGGAAATTGTCACCGTACCCACGGTGCGCGAGGCCGACGGGCTGGCCATGAGCTCGCGCAACGTCTATTTAAGCCCCCAGGAGCGGGCCGCCGCACCGGTGATCTACCAGAGCCTGCTGGCCGCCCGGGAGGCGGTGCGGCAGGGGGAGAAAAATGTGGCCCGGCTGGCCGAAATGGTGCAGCGCCAGATCAGCAGCGCCCCCGGCGCCCGGATCGACTACTGCGAAATCCGCTCCCTGCCCCATCTGGAAGAAATCACCCACCTGGCCGGACCAGCCCTGCTGGCCGTAGCCGTGCGCTTCGGCCAGACCCGGCTGATCGACAATATTGTACTGGAAGGATGAAACAGGTCCATGTGGCTGACCATGTTTAAAAGCAAAATCCACCGGGCCACCGTCACCGAGGCCAACCTGAATTATATGGGCAGTATCACCATTGATGCGGCCCTGCTGGAAGCGGCCGGCATCCTGCCCCACGAAAAGGTGCAGGTGGTGAACAACAACAATGGGGCCCGGCTGGAGACCTATGTAATTGCCGGCCCGCGCGGCTCGGGCGTAATTTGCCTGAACGGCGCCGCCGCCCGGCTGGTGCAGCCCGGCGACACGGTGATCATCATTGCCTACGCCCTGCTCACCCCGGAGGAAGCGGCCGCCTTCCGCCCCACCGTGGTTATGGTAGACGAACAAAACCGCATCAGCGAAATTCGCCACGCCGAACTGCCGGGAGAAGTAGGTTAATTGACCTGCTGGTGAGAAAAAACAAGCCTGCTCCAACACACCGCCCAACCGGGCCAGTGTCCTGCCGGAGCAGGCTGTTGTTTTTTGTCCTGGGTCGTGTTTTCAAAGCTGGCCGGGCCCGGGCAAGCAGATGGTAGAATTATTTGATTTTTGTATCATATCTAGAAAATATTGACTTAATTTTAATGCAATATAAACTTAAAAGTATAATGAAGGCCAGTGTACAACTGAACCAGTGAACAATTTTACCTTCTATTTTGCCCTCCATTCGGATACGCTATAAACCCGGACGGTCAAAGCAAAAATGCTTCTTGCTGAAGAATTGTTTAAAAAGAGAGGAGAATTTTCATGTTAACCGTAGGCATTGTGGGCGGCGGGCGCGGCGGCCAGGCCATGCTGCAGGTGCTCTCCACACTGGGTGAGGTGCAAATCGCCGGCATTTCCGACCTGCGCAACGATGCGCCGGGCGTGGTGCTGGCCCGGGAACTGGGTGTGCCTTATTTCCCGGACTTCGCCCGGCTGGCCGCCCTGCCCGGACTGGACATTCTGATCAACGTCACGGGCAGTGAGGAGGTGGCGGCCAAACTGGCCGAAGTCAAAAACGAGCAGACGGTCATCGCCCACCCCAAGGTGGCCCGTCTGATGTACATGCTGGTGGAGAACAAGGAGAAACTGCTGCAGGACATGGGCCGTCAGGCGGCCTGGCTGGCTGAAACCGCCGCCCAGCTCAGCCGCACCGTGAGCTCCATCCCCACCAGCCTGCAGGAACTGGGAGAAATCGTAGGCCAGCACAAGAACGATCTGCAGGCCAATGTGGGCGGTGCCGAGGTGCACCTGAACAAGACAGGCGAGGTACTGGACTTCATTAAAAAGGTGGCCGACCAGACCAACCTGCTGGGCCTCAATGCGGCCATCGAGGCCGCCCGGGCCGGCGAGCACGGGCGGGGCTTTGCCGTGGTGGCCCACGAGGTACGCAAACTGGCCGAGCGCAGCAGCGCGGCGGCCAAGGAAATCCAGCAGATCATCCAGGATATCAGGGGTTCCTTGAACCTTTTGTTCCAGGAAATCAAGGAGAAGACCGCCCTGATTGACTCGCGCCAGGCCGCAGCGGCCGAGCAAATCACTCTGGCCGTACAACAGATTGCCGCCATGGCCGGGGACATGAACCAATTCGCCGACAGCATCAGCGGACAGGCCGGAGCCAGGCAGTCCTGATCTAACCAACTTCCAGTTCCACCCGGCTGCCCCGGCCGTCCGGGCCGGGCGGGTGCACCAGCAGGCGGCGGGGCAGGCGCTTTTGCAGCTCGGGCACATGGCTGATCAGGCCGATGTGCAGGTTTTCCAGGCGCAGCTGCTCCAGCGTGCTCACCACTGTATCCAGCAGCCCGGCATCCAGTGTGCCAAAGCCCTCGTCCAGGAAGAAAAATTCCAGCGGGTGCCGCCCTTTCAGTTGAATCTGAGCCGAGAGAGCCAGGGCCAGAGCCAGGGAGGCTAAAAAGGTTTCACCGCCGGACAGGCTGCTCACCGGCCGTTTGATGCCGCCGTTGGCCTGATCGCTGATGATAAAGCTGCCTTCACCCGTTACCTCCAGAGCATAGCGGTAGCGGGTGAGCTGCCCCAGCCGGATTGAAGCAGCCCGGGCAATGTGCACCAGCTGCTCCTGAGCCACAAATTGCACAAAGGCATTGCCCCGCAGCAGGCTTTTCAGTTCCTCCAGCCGGCCGCGCTGTTTTTCCAGTTCGGCCAGCTGTGCCGTAAGCTCACACCAGCGCGTATGGGCACTCTCGATGCTTTTCAGCGCCTCTCCGGCCACCGCGCTTGCCTGGAGGGCGCTCTGATACTCCCGGCGCAGCTTTTCCAGCTCCTGGCCAAACCGCTGCCATTCTGCCGCCGCCAGCCGCCGCCCGGCCAGCCGTTCCTGCAGGCTGTGCTGCTGCCCCAGCAGGCGCTCCCGCTGCTGCCGGTATTGCTCCACTTCCCTCCGGTACCCGGCCTGCCGCACTTCATCCAGCCAGGCCGCCTGCGCCTGCTGCAGCGTGGCGAAACCGCTGGCCGTAAGTGCTGCCTTAAGGGCCTGCCGGGCTCGCTCCAGGCGCTGGGCGGCCAGCTCGGCTTCTTTTTGCTGCACCGCCAGTTCCTTCTCCCGGCTGGCCAGAGCGGCGGCGGCCTCCTCGGCCGCCCGGCGGGTTTCTTCCTCCTGCGCGCTCAGATCCGCCATCTGTTTTTGCACCACCGGCAGCAATTCCTGCACCGGCCGCCCGCCGGTGAGCTCCGTGAGCTGCTCCTTAACGGCTCTGTACTGGCGCCGCAGTTCACCCAGCGTGGCCTGCCCTGCTGTCAAAGCCACGGCCAGCTCCCGCAAATGTTCCTCGCCAGTGGTCAGTTCCCGCTCCAGCGTGCTGTATTCTTCTTCCAGGGTCGCCCGTATTTTTTCTAATTCTTCCTTTTTCCTCTCCCCTTCCTGCACCTGCCGGCGCAGCTCGGCTACCAGTTCGGGCTGCTCACAGGCCTGCCGGCAGAGCCGCTGAAAGTCATCCGCAACTACCCGGCCTTTCGCCCGGGCGTCTGCTGCCAGGCGGCCCAGCACCTGCAACGCCGTCTTTAGCTGCTGTTTCTGCCCGGCCAGGGCGGTCGCCGCCTGGCTCTCTTCAGCCGCCGCCTGCTCGGCTCTGGCCTGCACCGCGGCCAGAGCACTGGCGGCCTCTTTTTCCCGGTTCCGGGCCTGTTCCAGGGACTGCCGGGCTGCTGCCAGGCGCTCATCCAAGCGCATCATTCCCCCCCCTGCCACCGGCAGCGCGGGGGCGGGATGGTGGACCGAGCCACACACCGGACAGGGCCGCCCCTCTGCCAGACCGGCCGCCAGTTCAGCAGCCAGGTCGGCCCGGCGGACCTCCTCCAAAGCCTGCTCCAGCTCCTGCACTGTTTTTTCCGCTTCCTGCAATTGCTGCTGCGCCACCCCGGCCGCAACCCGAGCCGGATCCAGGCCGGCCTGAAGATTGTTGCTCAACTTGGCAGCCCTGCTCCAGCGCTCCTCGGCCTCCCGACAGTTTTGCCAGAGCAGCCAGGCTTCGTCCAGGTGCTGGCGCAGGTCATAGGGCAGGGTTACCTGACCCAGCTCCCGGCGACAGTCGGCCAGCCGCCGCCCCATCTCTTCCTGCCGGCGACTTTTTTCCTCCCGCTGCAGGGCCAGCTTTTTCTGTTCCTGTTCCAATTTTTGCAGCCTTTGCTTATGTTCCCGGCCCTGAGCTTCCAGACCGGCCAGTTCCTGTTCCAGACGCCCGGCCTGTTCCAAACGGCTGCGCTGTTCCAGCAGCACCGGCTCCTGCCGCCGCCGTTCCTCCGCCGTCCGGCGGGTAGCCTGCTCTGCTTCCTCCAGTGTACGGCGAAACAGGGGCAGCTGTTCCTGCAAAAGCCTCAGGGCCTGCTCGGCCTCCCGGGCGGCCCGGCTGGCCTGCTGAAATTCCTCGCCGTGGGTCATCACCAAATCCGCCCGGCCGGCCGCTTCCAGCACCCGCTGCAGCTGCTCAATCCGCGCCGCCTGCTGTTCCAGCCGGGCCAGCTCTGCAGTCACCCGCTCCAGTTCCTGCTGCCACTGCCAGACCGCGGCCCATTCCTTTTCCTGCTGCTCCATCCCGGCCAGCTGCCCGGCCAGGGCGCTTTCCCGGGCCTGAGCCTGCTCCAGGACGGTCCGGGCCTGGTCCAGAGCCCGGGCGGAAGCATCGCCCAAACCATCCAGTTCGCCCCGCACGGCCGCATATCGCTCCTGCACCTGCTGCAGGCACCGCTCCACCTTTTGCTTCAATTTGTCACCATACTCGTCCAGGCCGAAAAGGCGCTCCAGCATTTTAAACCGGTCAGCCGGCCGCACCTTTTTCAGCACTTCGTCAAACTTGCCCTGGGGCAGCACCACGGCCCGGGTGAAATCCTCGTGGGTCAGGCCCAGCAGCTGCTGCACGCTGTCATCCACGGCGGTCTTTTCAGCCAGCACCACCCCGCCGGCCACCTCCACCAGCCGGGCAGCCTGCTGCTGCACCGTGTGCTCACCCGTCCTCTTGTACACCCGTTCCACCCGGTAAACCGCTTCCTCCCCACCCTGCCCCAGGGCAAAAGTGAACTGCACCTCCAGCCTGTCCACGGCATGGTGCATAATGCCCTGGGTACCGCGGGCGGCCCGGTCCACCTTGCCGTAGAGAGCCAGGGTGATGGCATCTAAAATGGTGGACTTGCCGCTGCCGGTGGGGCCGAAAATACCGAACAGGCTGGCGGCACACAGCTGGCGGAAATCAATCTCCTGAGGCTCGCTGAAACTGTGCAGGCCACAAATTTTCAAATGCAAGGGTCTCATAAGGCAGTTGTACTCCTTTGCCCGGAAAATTCCCCTTTACTGTCCCGGCTCGCCCTGCTCGCCCAGTATCTCCAGAAAAAGGTGGACCAGAGCCGGATCGGGCTCGGCACCCCGCTGGGAGCGGTAAAAGGATGCAAACAGCTCCCCGGGCGGCAGAGCGGCGCGGCTTTCCAGGGGCACCTGTTCCGCCGCCTGCGGGCAGATGGCCCGGATGTCCACAAAACGATCGCAGGCCCGGCGCAAATCCTGAATTTGCTGACGGGAGAGCGGCTCGGTTACCTGCACCTCCAGATTGATCCAGGCCCGGGTGTCCCTTCCTTCCTCCAGCCAGCGGTAAACATGCTCCAGCCCCCGGGCCTGCCACACCACCAGCGGGCGGCCGCAGGAAAGAGGCAGTTCCTCCACCCGGGCGGGCTGCCCCGGCCTTACCTCCACCACGCTGACCGATTTGGCCTGCCCGGCCTCGGCAAAGCTGTAGGCCAGGGGTGCACCGGCATAGCGGCAGGGCACGGGCGCCGCCACCCGCTGGGGGCGGTGCAGGTGGCCCAGGGCGATGTACTGGGCGGAAGCCGGTAGATCGTCCGGCCCCACAGCAGCCGCACCGCCCACCCAATACACCGGCCGTTCGGAATCGCTGCTGAGGCCACCCTGCACAAAGAGGTGGCTGACCACAATATTCACCGTGTCCGGCTGAAAACCAGCCGCCAGAGCGGCCAAAAGCTGGCGTACCCGTACGGCATAAGCCCGCTGGCTGGCCGCCTCGTCAACCAGCGACTCCTGTAGCAGCTGGCGCAGCCTGGCCTCGGAGGGGTAGGGCAGGGCGGCCAGCACAGCGCGGTGGTCACAGCCCGGCACAGCTATTTCCAGCGGCATGATCCACCCACCGCCCCCGGAATCATGTTCTCCTGCGGATTCGCCGCTCCAATCCAGCACTCCCCCGTCGATCCGGCCACCGGCCGTATTTTCTCCCGGGCCAGTTCCTTCCCTATCATCCGCCACCAGCAGCCCTCCGTGCCCAATTCTGCCGCCCGCACTTTCCTCCGGCCGGCCCAGCAGGTAAATGCCCTGCCGCCCGGCCAGGGGGCGGGCCGCCGTCAACCGCTCCGGGCTGTCGTGATTGCCGGCAATCACTACCACCGCCCGCCGCCCGCCCTCCGCCAGGCGGTCCAGCGCTTCGTAAAAGAGCTGCTCGGCCCAGGCCGGCGGGTTAAAGCTGTCAAAGACATCACCGGCCACCAGCACCGCATCGATCCGCTGGTCGCGGGCCATGGCACACAGCTCGTCCACAAACTGTTCCTGTTCGGACTGACGGCTGCGCCCCTCCAAGGCGCGCCCCAGGTGCCAGTCCGAGGTGTGCAGAAAGCGCAAGCCCTCACCCCTCCCTGCTATTTGGAAAGATAAATTTTGCCTGTAACAATAACCTGACCCCCTACTGGTCAGATGTTAGTAAGTTATTCTATGTTATGCCATAACCAGGTACAAGCTGCAAGCATCACCTGATTAACTGCGGTTGTAAACGGACCAGCAGATCATGGGCATAGCTCATCCCCAACCCCAGCACGACCAGCATGCTCAGGTAAACCAAACCCATGCGCAGCCGAAAAGCGCCCGGCAGGTCGTAGTAGGCAGTAAACTCGGGCGAATGCCGCTTTTTAAATATGCCCCAGGCCTCCCACAGGCCTAGCAGCAAAATCACCACCAGCAACAGATTGCCCAGCTTAAAGGCCAGCACGCCCAGCAGAATAGCTCCGGGCAGCCACAGCCACAGGGAAATGGCGGTGGCAATACGCCCGCCATCCAGGAAAGAAAAAGGCACCAGGTTGAAAAGGTTTAAAAAACAGCCCGTGTAGCCCAGGGCCAGCCAGTAGCTCCCGCCTCCCAGGGCAAAAACGCCCAGACAGACCAGGGAGGCCAGGCCGCCCAGCAGCGGCCCGCCCAGGCCGATGGCGGCCTCCTGGCGGGCATCGCGGGGCATTTCCTTTAAGTTGATAAAGGCACCCACAAAAGGAATGAAAACCGGGTTGCTCACCGGCAACCCCTCGCGGCGAGCGACCAGCATGTGGCCATTTTCGTGCACCAGAATCAAAAGCACAAAACCCAGGGCGAACTTCCAGCCCCAGAACAGGGCATAAACCACCACGGTGCTCAACATAGAAATAAATGTACCACCCAGTTTGCTGAGTTTGAGCACCACCAGCAGAGGCTTGAGCACTTTGCCGGCCAGAGCCAGCAAGAACAAAATGGGCGCCAGTATTTTATAAGCTCTGCTCCGCTTGATTTTGCTCCAAAAAGTTTCACCGCTTGGCTCAATTGCTTCCCCGGGTTCCCCGGATGACCCAGCTTGTTCCAAGGTTTGTTTTTCCATCTGTCACACCTCTTTCTAAAGATTTAGTTCGTCCTCAACCGGGCAACCGTTACTTTACCGGCAGGAAGGATATAAAGAAGCGCGAATTACTACCCAGGGGGAATCCCCCACTACCCCAACTTATATTGAACACCAAAAACCATGTATGAGAAATACCCGTGAGAGGTTTTCCATGACTTCTACTACAAGATATATTCTACCAGATGAAACCCTGTGTGTGCAGGCCGATTGGCTCTGGGACGGCGTTAGCGACACCCTTCTCCCCCGGCCCCGACTGCAAATCAGACAGGGGCGCATTGCAGCCATTTCCAGTTACCCGCATACTAACAACCACGCTCAACCGGCACCGGACCCGGGCAGCACCTCTCCATCCCGCCCGGCTGGCAGTACCGGTGAAAAGTGGCCGGATGGCGCACCGCTGCTGCACCTGCCCGGCTGCACCCTGTTGCCGCCGCTGCTGGATGCCCATGTCCACCTGGGCCTGGACGGGCGGGATTTTGCCGCCAGCCGGGCGGCCTGGCAGAGCGAGGCGGAGTATATGCCCCGCGTGGCCAAACACGCCGCAGCCTGGCTGGCCGCCGGAGTGGTCGCCCTGCGCGATGGGGGTGACGCCGCCGCCACCGCCCTGCACTACCGGCTAAAGCAAAAACCGGCCTGGCCGCTGCTGCACACCACGGGCATGGCCCTGCGCCACCCGCAGCGCTACGGCAGCTTTCTGGGACCTGACTGGCCGGTAAAAAAACTGGGCGGCCTGCTGGAGGAACTGGCCGCCCGGGGCGCAGACTGGATTAAAATTCTGGTTTCGGGTGTGGTCAGCTTTACCCACTACGGACAGGTGGGGGCGCTGCACTTTTCCCAGGAAGAACTGACGGCTCTGGTGGCCAGAGCCCGCTCCCTGGGACGCCGGGTAATGGCCCACGCCAACTCCCCGGCCGGTGTGCGGCAGGCCCTGCAGGCCGGCGCCGCCACCGTAGAGCACGGCTACTTCCTGGATGAGGACTGCTTAAAAGAAATGGCGGAAAAGCAAACCGCCTGGCTGCCCACCATCGTGCCGGTGGCCAACCAGGTGCGCACGGCGCAGGCCGCCGGCTGGCCGGCCGAAAGCCGGCAGGTAATTGAAAAAACCTACCGCCGCCAGCAGGAGATGCTTTGTAAAGCCTGGGAGCTGGGCGTACCGCTGGGCGTAGGCAGTGACGCCGGCGCCAGCGGCGTGGAACACGGCCGGGGCCTGCTGCAGGAAATGCTCTATTACCGGGAAGCTGGCCTGCCGGCTGTACAGGTGCTGCGCCTGGCCACCCGGGGCAATGCCGCCATCCTGGGCATTGCCGGTGCTCTGCCGGGGGTAATTATTCCCGGCGCGCCGGCCGCCCTGCTGGCCGTGCAGGGCAACCCCCTGGCCGACTTGCGCTGCCTGGAACGGGTAAAGCAGGTCATGCTGCCGGCTTCACCCGTCTGAACACAAAAATCCTTTACCAGATCCACAGCACATACTGCTACGCAGTACAACGGCCGTGGCAAAGCCGCCCTAAAGGCCAACCAATAAACAGTAAAGGGATTAATGAAGCGCTTTTAGATAACAAAAACCGGTCCGCTTCATCTTGTACGATAAGCAGACCGGTTCACCTGTTCCGCTTCCCTTAACCCAGCTTCCACAAACCGTGCAGGTTACAGTAAGCCCGCACCGTATAGGGACCACTGACATTTTCAAACACGGCCTCCGGCGCCTGGCCGGGCTTCAAGAACTGCCAGCAGGAGCGGTCGCCCGCTTTCAGTTCCACCCACTCGATGTAGTGCTTTTCCTCCATGGGGTGGGGCGCGCTGCCCACTTTCACCACCACTTTATCCCCCTGGGCTTCGGCTACCGGCACGTGCTTTTCTTTGGAGGCGTCCACCGTATTTTCGGCCTGCAGCACCATGGGCTGGCCGCAGCACACCAGCTGTCCCTTGCCCCCGTGTACCATGGCTACGATATTGCCGCAGATATTGCACTTGTATACCTGGCCAATCTCGGTCATTTTATCCACTCCTTTTCCATTGTGCCGCAAAATTACCCGCGGCCGTCCTTTTTCCCTATTTTAACCGGCAATTATAAAAATTTTCTAAACGCCAGCTTAACATTTTTTAAAACTTAACCGGCCGCTATTGCCCAGGGCCAAACTGACCAGCAAACCGGCCAGAGCAAAGGACATGGCCACCAGAAAAACAGTGTGCAGGGACTGGGCCAGGGTGTTCTTCAAAAGCGGCAGCAGGAATCCCTTTACCCCGGCCGGCAATTTGGCCAGGGCCTCCGGGCTGAGCAGTATATTGAACAGGCCCCGGGGATCGGCGGTCATCTTTTGCCAGATCTCTGCCGGCAGAGCGCCCGGCCGCTGCCCGGCCGCCGGCGGCAACGCGGCCATTTGTCCCTGCAGCAAGTCCAGGGAACGGCTATTTAGCACCACTCCCAGCACTGTCATGCCCACCGTTCCGCCAATGCTGCGGAAAAACTGGGTGGCCGAGGTGGCCACGCCGCGCTGCTCGGCCGGGAAAGCGCTTTGCACGGCCACCGTCAGGGTGGGCATAATCAGGCCCATCCCCAGCCCGGGCACGATGATGTATAAAATGGCCGTCAGTTGCCCGGTGTGTACCGTCATGGTGCTGAGCAAATAAAAGCCCAGCACCATCAAGCCCATGCCGGCGGCCAGAATGCTGCGCAGCGAAAGCCGGCTCAACAACTGCCCGCCCAGCATACTGGTAAACATCATGGCCAGCATCATGGGCAACATGGTATTGCCGGAACGGGTGGCGCTCACCCCCACCACCCCCTGTAAAAAGAGCGGCAAAAACATAATTGCGCCGAACATGCCCATGCCCATCAAAAAACCGGTGATGCTGGTAATGGTAAAGACCCTGTTCCGGAAAAGATACAGGCTCATTACAGGCTCCACCGCCCGCCGCTCCACCAGCACAAAGGCAATCAGCAGAGCAGCCGCTCCCCCCAGCAGGCCTTCTATCTGCCAGGAAGCCCAGGGGTACTGCTGACCGCCCAGGTTGAGCCCCAGCAACAGGCATACCACCCCGGCCACCAGCGTGGCAATGCCGGCATAGTCAATAGCCACCTGTTCTTTAAAGCGCTTTTCGCCACTCAAACCGGCATAGATGGCCACTGCCGCCAGCACACCCACCGGAATGTTGATGTAAAAAACCCAGCGCCAGGAACTGTAATCCACAATCCAACCGCCGATGGAAGGGCCAATCACCGAGGAAAGGCCAAAAACGGCACCTACTACGCCCTGCCATTTACCACGCTTTTCCGGCGGAAAGATGTCCCCCACAATGGTCATGGCCATGGGCATCATCACCCCGCCGCCAATCCCCTGCAGGCCCCGGAAGATAATCAGCTCGGTCATATTCCGGCTGGTGCCGCACAAAGCCGACCCCAGCATGAACAGCACTATCCCGCCCGCGTACATGATGCGCCGGCCGTAGAGGTCGGCCAGCTTGCCGGCCACCGGCACGATGGCCGTGGAGGAAAGCATATAGGCCGTGGTCACCCAGGTCATGATCTCCAGGCCGCCCAGTTCACCAATGATGCGCGGCATAGCTGTTCCCACCACGGTCTGGTCCAGCGAGGAGAAAAACATGCCCAGGAGCAGTCCGGCCAGCAAGATCCTGCGTCTGGATTCCTGGTACATCTGTTACCACTCCTTTGCTTCAAAGCATGCACAGATTTTACTTTGTTATTTTAATATTTAATGACGTTAAGCATTTCTATGTTAAATAAAATGGTTCCCCGTGTCAACACCCCGACGTCTGCTGATAAAATATAAATTCCCCGGCTAATCGTAAGTACTCCCGGGGAACGCAAGTAAAAATTAGTATTAATTTATCAGGCCAGGCCGCCCATGTGCAGGGCCAGGTCCAGCACCCGGTTGGAGTAGCCCCACTCGTTGTCGT